>USKN01000122.1 GCA_900555295.1 uncultured Eubacteriales bacterium | reverse complement strand
TAAACCAATACGGGTTCGGGTCCCGTTTGCCTATACAAAAAATTTACTTTTCTCAAAGCGTTCCACACAAGTATATCAGGACGCAAAAATCTATTGTAATATTTATAATTTTCGGCTTTCATATTATACACCAATTCAGGGTTATCAACAAGATTTTTAACCTTTTCAACACATTCAAACGCACTCTCAAATTTTAAATAATTTTTATTTTCACAAAAATTGCCTGTTGTTTGATACACAAGCGGTTCGCATACCACAGCGCGCGCCGCGGCAATATATTCGCCCGTTTTCCATCCTGTTGAACCGTACAGCCCCGTTGTTGAAACACATATATCGCATTGTTTCATAAATGATATATATGTCCCTCTGTTTGTAAACGATTTCGGAAGAAGTATATCGGGGCATTGCGCCTTGGCAAGCGGCGACACCTCAACACCGCCGTAAAAATTATTTGGAAATGCAGTTTTAAGCGCTCTTACAGTTTGTATACGAACACTGTTTATGCTATGTGCCATTTCGTTTAAATATGGTTTTTTTCGCTTATCAAAATCCCAAAGTCTGCAGCTGAATAAAATTTTGGGAGAGTCAAAATTATAATTTAGCCGAGTTTCAAATTTATCGGGAGTAAAAAAGTCGTTTGTTTTGTAACCCGCCATTTTTTTAACGCGTGTATACAGAGTTTTATGATTATCGAGCGGATTACCGTTGTATGTTACATGATAATTAAACCCGAGAGGATATATTTTTGACGCATTATCGGTGCCAAACAAACTCACGTTTTTACCGTATAGATAACTGCGTTTAAAATATGCGTCAACCTGCTGTATATATTTCTGTGTTTTTTCAGCGTCCAAGTTATATCCGTCAAGCATATCAAACGCAACGATTTTTCCGTTAATATATGCTTCAACCAATGCGGTATGCGGCATTTTTTCGGCATCGTCAAAACATTCGCATATTGTAAGTGTTTTTATTATACCCTTTTCTTTAAGCATTAAAAATCCGCACAAGATCTGGCTTATATGATCCGACTTTGAATATATTTTTATTGTTACATCTTTTATTTTTTTCGCCTTTTCCATTTTACCGTTCCTCATATATTTTAAAATATTCTTCGCATGTTTTGCGTATATCAAATTTCTTTGATTTTTGCAAATTGTTATACGTCATTTTTTTGCATAACGACGGGTCATTTTTTAAAAGCATAATTTTATGCGCTATATCATCAATATCGCCCTTTTTGCATAAATATCCGTTTATGCCGTCGTCTGTCAAGTCGCGTATACCGCCAACATCGGTTACTATAACGGGTAAACCGCAGGCATATGCCTCAATTATACTGATTGGCGTACCCTCAAATTCAGATGTAAGAATAAATGCGTTTGCTTTATTAAGATAATTTTTTACTTCCTCCTCCGAATTAATACGTCCCAAAAACAAACATCTGTCATATACACCAAGCCGATTTGCAAGTTTTTGCGTTTTATCCTTTGTGCCGCCGTCGCCCGCAAAAATACATTTTATATTGCCGTCTGTTTTTGCCATAGCTTTAACAATATCGCACTGCCTTTTCCATACCGAAAAGTTAGCAACATTTATAAGCGTAAAGTCCGATTTTAAATTATTGTGCATCGGTTTAAAAAATTCGGTGTTAATTCCGTTGTAAACACATTTTACTCTGCCGCCCGAAAGCCGGTATACCCTTTGGGTATGTAGCTTTACCGTATCCGATACGGCAACGGGTACAACATTTAAAAACTTATATTCCAACCACTGCACAAACATATGAAACTTTGTAAACTCCGTTTGCGGCAAAGTGTGTATTGTATGCACTTTTTTAACTTTACTGTGAAATAAATAATACAAAAATGCGTATGCCGAAGATTGAATATGTGTATGTATAATATCGGGTTTAATTTTTGAAAGCAGCTTATACAGTTCAATTATTGCCGAAAGTGAAAAACCTTTCTTTTTAGACATCATAATAAGCCTTGCTCCCGCACCTTTAAGCTTTTGCTCAAACTCCGCATCTATACTGTTATATTGGCATATTACGGTTACATTGTATCTTCTTGAACTCAAAGCGCCAAGCTCGGTTATAAGTCTTTCGGCACCGCCGCGGCTTAACGATTGCGTAATATGTACAACTTTCTTTTTGTTACCGTCCAAATTAATTATCTCCGTTTCTTTTGTTTTTGAGTTTGGCAAGTTTTTGTCCAAAATACCAATCGGCAATTATCGTTTTTAAAAACGGCGGTGCGTATAACATACAAAACAGTATTATTTTATAATGAATACGTATATCGGCTTTCATTGCAATTTTTATGTATTTTTTCATATTGCCCGAATGTACAAGCTTTGATGCCGCCTGCGGTACGGCAGATACGGTAACAAACAGCAAAAGCACCGCAAGACGGCTTATCTCGTTTTTGTATTCGTCGGTATAAAGTTCATCAAATATATTAAGCATTTTTACCGCCGTATTATCATCTTTAATGCTTGAGTGGCTTTTGTACGAGTGATGGTATATATATAACGGTTCATTTATAAATGTAATTTTTTCCGCGTGCATTGCACAATAAAGATTAAAATATAAGTCCTCACTGTATACTTTTTTGTTGCTTGCAAAACATATGCTGTTATCCGTTAAAAACTTACGCAAATATATTTTATTACAGCACTCAAATCCAAATTTTGAGCATAAAAGATAGTTTTGCAAAAATTTATGCCTGTCGTATATGTTTACGGTTTTTGTTATATTAAATCTTATATTGTTAGTACCGTTCGGCAACACATCGCGTATGGCACATTGGCATATATCGGCGTCACCTATACGGTTTAGCATTGTTTTATACATATTCGGCATAATTTCATCATCACAGTCAACAAATCCCACGTATTCGCCCGCCGCAATCTTTAGCGCCGCACCTCTTGCATAGCCCTGACCGCAATTGGATTGATTTATAATTTTTACACGTTTATCGGCGCGGGCAAAGTGTTCAAGAATTTTTTGCGTGCCGTCGGTTGAACCGTCATTTACCGCTATTAGTTCAAAATCTGTATATAATTGTGTAAGTATGCTGTCTATTGCACGTTTTAATGTTTTTTCGCCGTTATAAACAGGCATTATAATTGAAAGCATTTTTTCTTATTTTCCCTTTTTCCTATTTTCTTTTATTATATCAAATTTTTGGGTTTTGTCAATAATAAAGACTTTCAAAGATATTGAATTATCGGCGGTAAACAATTATTGCTGTAATAAATTATAATTTACAAATAAAAACAACACGCATACCTCCTTAAAAAGTAATATACGTGTTGTTTAAACAATTTTAAAAATGTGCGGCAAAAGCCGTTATTTTCAGTCCTCGCCTATTGTGCAGTTATAATTAATCGAATCGATTATTTTTTCCTCATACAAATTTTGCGGAATATCTATGGCAAAAACATAGTTTTTGCCGACTTCACTTTTTTCAATATAGGTATCGTAAATTATAACGCCCATTTGATTTAAAACTTGGGTTATATGCTCCTGAAATCCCGCCATATCAACATTTTTAATACTAAGTGTTTTAAGTTTTGATGTACGGAGCCATTTAAAGTTTTTGTGGAGCAAAATCTGCACAAGTATAATAACTACCGTTGTAAAAATTCCTATTGTGTACATACCTGCGCCTATTGCAAGACCCACGCCCGATGTTGCCCATATACCTGCTGCTGTTGTAAGCCCCGTAACAGTGCTTTTATGCACAAATATCATACCTGCGCCCAAAAATCCTATGCCGCTTACAACCTGTGCCGCTATACGCGCACCGTCGGCGCCTCTTACACCTACCTCGCCTATTACGGTATCGGCAAAGCCGTATTTTGAAATTATCATCATAAGAGCCGACGCACACGCAACAACGCAGTGAGTGCGTACACCCGCCTCTTTTGAACGGTTTTTACGCTCAAGCCCTATAAATATACCGCACAAACTTGCAACAATTATTCTTAACATATAGTACAATTGAGATACATTTAAAAATCCCAAAATACAGTCCTCTCCTTTCGCAAAATCTATTGTATTTTAGAAACTTTTTTTACCTCCGACGGATTTTTAATAAGACACACCGTCATTTTATCGGCATTGGCATCAACATTTATAACCGAGTGTGAGGGTACGTCGCCTCCAAGCAGAATATTTGATACTTCGTCTTCAATCTGCATTTGTATTTGACGTCGTATCGGGCGCGCACCGTAACGCGGATTGTATCCGTCTTTTAAAAGTTTTTCTTTTGCCGAGTCGGTAATTTTAAAACCTATTCCAAGTGTTTTAAGTTCCGACACAAGGTCTTTGAGCATTAAATCGCAAATTTGAAGCAGCTCATTGTGTTCAAGTTCGTGAAATTCTATTACTTCGTCAACACGGTTTAAAAACTCGGGGCGGAATATTTCTTTAAGTGCTTTTTCTATTCTGCCGCTTATTTTGACCTTCCCGCCCGTTTGTCCGGCAAATCCGAGGCTTGCCGATGAACCTACGCTTGTTCCCACATTTGATGTCATTATAATTATGGTGTTTTCAAAATTAACCGTTCTGCCCTGCGAATCGGTTATTCTTCCGTCATCCAATATTTGGAGCAAAATGTTAAACACATCCTGGTGCGCTTTTTCAATTTCGTCCAAAAGTATTACCGAATACGGCTTTCTGCGTACCTTTTCGGTAAGCTGTCCGCCATCGTCATAACCAACATATCCCGGAGGTGCACCCGTTATTTTTGCAACGGCGTGCTTTTCCATCTATTCGCTCATATCAAGCCTTATAAGTGATGACTCGTCATCAAACAAACTCTCGGCAAGCGCTTTTACAAGCTCTGTTTTACCAACACCTGTCGGCCCTACAAATATAAACGAAACAGGGCGTTTTTTTGTAAGTTTAAGCGCGCGGTTACGGCGAACCGCTCTTGCTACGCTTTCAACGGCATTGTTTTGACCTATAATTCTTTTGTGCAGGCGTTCTTCAAGATTAAGCAGTTTTTCTTTATCGGTTTCGGTAATGTTTTTAACAGGTATCCCCGTCCAAAGTTCAATTACCTTTGCAACATCATCTATTGTAAGATGCGTTGATTTTTGTTTCATACGCAAATCTTTTATTTCGCTTTCAAGGCGCATTTTTTCTGTTTTTTGCCGCGCAATTTCCTCATATTCGGGATTTTCGCTGTCCTCTTCAAGCTTTTTAAGCTGTGTTTCGGTTTGTTTAAGTGCCGAATTAAGTTTAATTATTTGCGGCGAATACGGATTTTCCATATTAATACGTGAAGCAGCCTCGTCTATAACGTCAATTGCCTTATCGGGCAAAAATCTGTCGTTAATATATTTTGACGCAAGTATTACCGCGTCTTTTACAACAAAGTCATCTATTGTTACATTATGAAAGCTCTCGTAATAATCTTTTGTACCGTTAATAATTTCTATTGTGTCTTCTATCGACGGTTCATCTATAATTACGGGTTGAAAACGCCGTTCAAGCGCCGCGTCTTTTTCAATAAATTTGCGGTATTCGTCAAGCGTTGTAGCGCCTATTACCTGTATATCGCCTTTTGCAAGCGCGGGTTTTAATATATTTGCGGCATTCATAGCACCGTCGGCATCACCGGCTTTAACTATTGAGTGAATTTCATCTATTACAAGTACAACTCTGCCTCTTTTTGCGTCCTCAACAATGTTTTTAAGCCGGCTTTCAAATTGTCCGCGGTATTGAGTACCCGCAACAACCGACGCAAGGTCGAGCAAATATACCTGTAC
>USKN01000121.1 GCA_900555295.1 uncultured Eubacteriales bacterium | reverse complement strand
AAAATATTATAAAATATTGGCTCAAAGAAACAATATTTTAAAATCGGGCAATAAAAAAATGCTTTCCACAATAGATATTTGGAATTTAAATTTGGCTGAATGTGCCGCGGTTATTTGCAAATACCGCAATGAGGCGATACAAAATTTAAACAGCTATATAAATTTATTAAATTACGAAAACGAAAGAGAAAACATTAAAATTTTGTATTCGGCAAATATAAAAGGCGATTTTTGCGACAAAAGCAATATTATAAAAAGAATTGAAGAAAATTTAGAGCGTGATTTGGATAAAAAAATTACATTGTGCGGTCCTCACCGTGACGATATAGAAATACTTATGAACGGTAAAAGCATAAAAAAATACGGTTCACAGGGGCAAATAAGAACTTGCGTTTTAAAATTAAAGCTTGCCGAGTGTGAAATAATAAAGGATATAACGGGGCAGCAGCCCATATTGCTTTTGGACGATATTTTAAGCGAATTGGACGAAAAGAGAAAAACATTTTTTTTGGAAAATATAAAAAACAGGCAAATAATAATTACGTCAACCGAAAAAGAAGTTTTAAAGGGCGACTGTAAATATTTTAATATACAAAACGGCAAAGTAATTTAAAAAATAAAAAAAATAAGAAAATGAGAAAATGAGAAAAGAGGTAAAAAAGTATGTTTTTGCATTTGGGCGCCGACCTTGCGGTAAATGATAAAAATATAATAGCCATTTGCGATATGGAAACAACCTCGGTATCTAAAATTACAAAGCAGTTTTTAAAAGAGGCGCAGTTATCAGACAACGTTATAAACGTTAGCAAATATGATATGCCGAAATCGTATGTTATAACTTACGAAAAAAATAAAACAAAAGTATATATATCGCCGATATCGTCGGCAACGCTTTTAAAAAGAGCGGAATATATAAAATAATTTTTCACTTTTTTATATTTAAAAAATATAAAAATTTAAGGAAGGAATGAAATATATGAGTAATTCAAATTATGATGAGTCAAGTATACAGGTACTCGAAGGCTTGGAGGCAGTACGTAAAAGACCGGGTATGTATATAGGCTCAACATCGGTAAGAGGACTTCATCACCTTGTTTACGAAATTGTGGACAACAGTATAGATGAGGCGCTTGCCGGATATTGCGATAAAATAAGCGTGGATATAAACCCCGACAACTCTATTACGGTTACCGATGACGGACGAGGTATACCTGTGGGTATTCACCATAAAATGGGTATTCCCACTGTTGAAGTTGTATTTACAATTTTGCACGCAGGCGGAAAATTCGGCGGCGGAGGATACAAAGTATCGGGCGGACTTCACGGTGTAGGTGCGTCGGTTGTTAACGCTTTGAGCGAATACCTTGAAGTTGAAGTTGCGGACGGCGAGCATATTTATTATCAAAAATATCAAAGAGGAAATAAGCTTACCGACTTAAAAATAATAGGCGATACCGATAAAACGGGTACAAAAGTACATTTTAAACCCGATTACGAAATTTTTGAAGAACTTGTATACGATTACGATACACTCCTTCACAGATTAAGAGAACAGGCTTTTTTAAACGGTGGTGTTAAAATTCACCTGCGTGATTTAAGAGGCGACGAAATAAAAGAAGAAGTTTTGCACTATGACGGCGGTATACGCAACTTTGTAACATACATAAACAAAAGCAAAAATGTATTGCACGATGTAATTTATGTAAGCGGCAAAGGTGATAAAAGTGACGCGGAGGTTGCACTTCAGTGGAACGACAGCTACACCGAAAATATAGTTTCGTTTGCAAATAATATAGCCACAACCGAGGGAGGAACGCACGAAACGGGATTTAAAAGTGCGCTTACAAAGGTGTTAAACGATTATGCGCGCAAATACAAATTTATAAAAAACGAAGAAAAACTCTCGGGCGAGGACGTACGTGAGGGTTTAACCGCCGTTATATCGGTAAAGGTTGAAGAACCGCAGTTTGAGGGACAAACCAAAACAAAACTCGGTAACTCCGAAATGCGTTCGGTTGTTGAAAATATGGTAAACGAAAAACTTACCGACTTTTTTGAAGAAAACCCTGCAGTTGGAAAAATTATAATAGAAAAAGCGTTAATGGCGTCACGCGCAAGAGAAGCCGCACGTAAAGCACGTGAGGCAACAAGGCGCAAATCTCCGCTTGAAAGCAATTCACTTCCTGGTAAACTGCGTGACTGCCACGAAAAAGACCCCGACAAAACCGAGATATACATAGTTGAAGGTGACTCGGCAGGCGGCTCGGCAACGGGCGGACGTGACAGTAACTACCAGGCAATACTCCCTCTTTGGGGTAAAATGCTCAATGTAGAAAAATCAAGAGCCGACAAAGTTTACGGCAACGAAAAACTTTTGCCTGTTATAATTTCGCTCGGTGCGGGCATTGGAGATGAATTTGATATAACAAAGCTCCGTTACGGCAAAATAATTATTATGGCGGATGCCGATGTTGACGGTGCGCATATACAAACGCTTTTGCTTACTTTCTTTTTCAGATTTATGCGTCCGTTAATTGAAGAAGGACACGTATATTTGGCAAAACCGCCTCTTTACAAGCTCTCGAGAGGTAAAAAATCTCACGTTGCATTTTCCGACGAAGAACGCGACCGCATAAGCGAAGAATTAAAAGGCGGCGACGAAAACGCAAAGGTAGAAATAAGCCGTTACAAAGGTTTGGGTGAAATGGACCCCAACGAATTGTGGGAAACAACAATGAACCCCGAACACAGAATACTTTTAAGAGTAACTATGCAGGACGCTATCGCCGCAGATGAAATATTTACGGTTTTAATGGGCGACGAAGTAGAACCGCGTAAAAAATTCATTGAGGAAAACGCGCAGTATGCCGTAAACCTTGATATATAGCGGGAGGATTAAAATGGATAACGAAAACAAACAAAACGGCAGTATTGAAGAACATTTTGAAAATCAGACAATACTCAATATAGATATAGAAAAAAGAATGAAAGAGGCATTTATCGACTATGCAATGTCGGTAATTATAAGCCGTGCGCTCCCCGATGTGCGCGACGGTTTAAAACCTGTACACAGACGTATTTTATACGCTATGAACGAAGAACATTTAACATCGGACAAGCCGTTTTTTAAATCGGCTACAACGGTAGGTAACGTTATAGGTAGGTATCACCCTCACGGTGACGCGTCGGCATATGACGCACTTGTACGTATGGCACAGGATTTTTCGCTGCGCTATCCTTTAATTGACGGTCACGGTAACTTTGGTTCAATAGACGGCGACCCCCCGGCAGCTTACCGTTACACCGAGGCGAGAATGAGCAAAATAGCCAACGAGCTGTTAAATGATATAGATAAAAACACGGTTGATTTTATACCCAACTTTGACGAAAAGCGAAAAGAACCCGTTGTACTTCCGGCACGTATACCCGTGCTTTTGGTAAACGGATGTTCGGGTATAGCGGTAGGTATGGCAACCAACATTCCTCCGCATAACCTGCGTGAAGTTGTGGGTGCGGCTGTGGCTCAAATAGATAACCCCGATATTACGGTAGATGAGCTTATGGAATATGTAAAAGGCCCCGATTTTCCGACGCGTGCGTCAATTATGGGACGAACGGGCATACGTAAAGCTTACGAAACGGGTAAAGGCAAAGTAACAGTACGTGCAAAATGCGAAATTGTTGAAGAAAAAAACGACAAATACTCAATTGTTATAACCGAACTTCCGTATCAGGTAAACAAAAGAGTGCTTGTTGAGTCAATTGCCGAGCACGTTAAAGATAAACGAATAGAGGGTATATCAAATATTAAGGATTTATCGAGCGACAGAAACGGTTTAAAAATCGTAATAGATTTAAAGCGTGACGCAAATCCGCAGGTTGTGTTAAACCACCTCTATAAATTTACAAGATTACAGGACAGTTTTTCTATAAATATGCTTGCAATTGTAGATAACAAACCTAAAGTTATGGGTCTTAAAGATATATTGGCACATTTTATATCGTTCCAGGAAGATATTGTACGCAGACGTACAAAATTTGATTTGGACAAAGCGCTTGCAAGAATGCATATCTTGGAGGGCTTGAGAATTGCCATTGCAAATATTGACGAAGTAATACAAATTATACGTAATTCTTACGATGACGCAAAAGAAAAATTAATGGCACGTTTTGGGTTCAGCGATATACAGGCACAAAGCGTACTTGATATGAAACTTGCACAGCTGCAAAGATTAAACGGCGAAAAGATAGAAAACGAGTACAACGATTTGGTACTTAAAACCGAAGAATACAAAGCGCTTTTAGCCGACGAACACAAGCTTTTGGAGCAAATTAAAAAAGAAATTACCGAAATTGCCGAAAAATACGGAGATGACAGACGTACAAGCATAGAGGCGGCTGTTGATGATGTGGATTACGAAGATTTAATTGAAGAAGAGGACGTTGTAATTATTTTAACTCACTTTGGTTATATAAAACGTATTGCGGCGTCGGTATACAAAAGCCAGCACAGAGGCGGAAGAGGTATATCGGGTTTATCCACACGTGACGAGGATTTTGTTGAAAATATCCACATTGCTTCATCACACGATTACCTTATGTTTTTTACCAACAAGGGTAAAATGTACAAAATAAAAGCTTACCGCATTGCCGAAACGGGAAGGGGAGCAAAAGGAACGGCAATTGTAAACCTTTTGCCGATAGAAAAAGACGAAAAAGTAACCGCTATGATACCGCTGCGTGAGTTTGAAGAAGATAAATACCTTACAATGATAACAAAACGCGGATTTGTTAAAAGAACGCTTTTGTCGGATTACGATACTAACAGAAAAGGAGGTATAATTGCAATAGGTTTAAGAGATGACGACGAGCTTATAAAGGTAAGCGAAACCGACGGCAGCAGCAATATAATATTGGGCACAAAGTCGGGTATGTGCATTAAGTTTAAAGAAACCGACGTTCGTCCTATGGGCAGAGGTGCGTCGGGCGTAACGGGTATAAGACTTAACGAAGGCGACTATGTTATAGGCGGCGACGTATGCTCTGACAGCTCGGTAATATTGGCGGTAACCGAAAACGGATACGGCAAAAAAACCGACGCAACCGATTTTAAACTTCAAATAAGAGGCGGTAAAGGTGTAACGGGTTATAAAATTACCGAAAAAACGGGTGATATGGCAGGCTACACCGTAATAGGTGATGATGACGATATTATGCTTATTACATCGGAGGGAATAGTTATAAGAATAAGCTCCGACGAGGTAAGCAAGTTCGGCAGAGTTACGATGGGTGTAAGAGTTATGCGGCTTGAAGATAACGTAAAAGTAGTATCTGTTGCACGCACCGCAAAAGAAGAACAAAAAGATGATGAAAACAGTGAAGATACCGAAAATGAAGAAAATGCGGAAAATGCGGAAAATATAGAAAATACAGAAAATACGAAAGATAATCAAAATAACGAATAATGTAAAAAAGGAAAATACACAGGATAATGAAAAACAAAATTAAAATAAAAAATATTAACGTATGGACTTATGTATTTGGTGTTATAATACTTGCTTTTGGCTGTTCGCTTATGACAAAAGCCGATTTGGGTATATCTATGGTGGTAGCACCCGCATATCTTATACACCTTAAAATAAGCCAAACATACAGCCATTTTACATTCGGTATGGCAGAGTATTTGCTGCAGTTTTTACTTATAGCCGCAATGTCGGCAATTTTGGGAAAAGTAAAGAAAAACTATATTTTATCGTTTGTAACTGCTCTGTTTTACGGGTTTGTACTTGATGTATTTTTGTATTTTG
>USKN01000120.1 GCA_900555295.1 uncultured Eubacteriales bacterium | reverse complement strand
CATTTTGCTACACCCTCTTCTTTTTTAATTATTTTTGTTCAAGTGTACCCAAACTTGCACGTTTTAAATATTCATTTATAAATCCGTCAATATCGCCGTCCATAACTGCGGCAATATTTCCCATTTCATATCCCGTGCGGTGGTCTTTTACAAGATTGTACGGGTGGAATACGTACGAGCGTATTTGACTGCCCCATCCTATGTCTTTTTGTTCGCCTTTAATATCGTCAATTTTTTCTTTGTTTTCACGTTCTTTAATTTCCAAAAGTTTTGCATAAAGCATTTTCATAGCCATTTCGCGGTTTTGGTGCTGTGAACGCTCATTTTGACACGTAACAACGATATTTGTAGGCAAATGCGTAATTCTTATTGCTGACGACGTTTTATTAATATGCTGACCGCCCGCCCCGCTTGAACGAAATGTGTCAACTCTTAAATCATCGGGATTAATGTTAATTTCAATATCATCATTAAATTCGGGCATAACGTCTGCCGACGCAAATGAGGTGTGCCTTCTGCCCGACGCATCAAACGGTGATATGCGCACAAGGCGGTGAACACCCTTTTCGCATTTTAAATAGCCGTATGCATTTTCACCTTTAATAAGAATGGTAACGCTTTTTACACCCGCCTCATCACCCGGAAGAAAATCAAGAGTTTCAACCGAAAAATTACGGCGTTCCGCCCAGCGCGTAAACATTCTCAAAAGCATTTCAACCCAATCCTGCGCCTCTGTACCGCCCGCGCCTGCGTGGAGTGACAAAATAGCGTTATTTTTGTCGTATTCGCCGCTTAAAAGAGTTTCAAGCGTCATATTTTCAAGCGTCTTTTTAATCTCCGCTACACTGTTTTTAATTTCATCAAGATAAGACTCGTCATCTTCCTCATTTGCCATTTCAATTAAAACAAGCGTATCGTCGCGCAGTGTTTCAAGTTTATTAAATTTTTCAACTTTATCTTTTAAGGTTTTTGTTTGCTGCAGCACCTTTTGGCTGTTTTCAATATCATCCCAAAAACCCGGTTGAGCCGCTTGGTTTTCAAGCTCATCTATCTTTTTTAAGGCTCCTCCGATGTCAAAGTGAATCCCTCAAATCATTTATACTGCCTTCCATATTTTGAAGTTCAAGTCTGTACTCATCATATTCCAACAATTAAATCACCCCTATTTTTGTTTGTTCTATTTGTTTTATATTATAATTAATACTGCTGATTCATACCACAGCATTTTTTGTATTTTTTACCCGAACCGCAAGGACAAGGGTCATTTCTGCCGACTTTTACACTCTTGCGCGCAACCGGTTTTTTAACATCGCCCTCATCTCCGTGTGACGCCGTAACGGGTTTTGCAACCTGTTCACGCTCAACGGGAGCCTGCATTTTAAGATTGAACAAAATACGAATAACGTCCTCTCCTATTGCTCCGAGCATTTCTTCGTACATATTGTATCCTTCTTCTTTGTACTCAATAATCGGGTCGCGCTGTGCATAAGCACGTAAGCCTATACCTTGACGGAGCTGATCCATATCGTCTATATGCGCCATCCATTTTTGGTCTACAACCTTTAAAAGAACAACACGTTCAAGTTCTCTCATACGTTCTTCGCCAAATTCCTGTTCTTTTTCGGCATAGCGTTTTTCGGCAATCTGCATTAAATCATCTTTAATCATTTGCTTTGTAAGCGAGTTTAAATCCTCGTGTGTGTAGGTTAAACTTCCTTCAGGCACAAAAATATTCTCAACATATTCTATAAGTCCTTTTAAATTCCATTCATCGGGAATATCGGTACTGCCCGTATACGACGAAATTGTGGTATCTATAAGGTTTTCAAGCATTTTCATAATACCGTCTTTTACATTTTCGCCGTTTAACACCTTATCACGTTCGGAGTATATAACATTTCTTTGAACATTCATTACGTCATCATACTGCAATACGTGTTTTCTTATTTGGAAGTTAATTCCCTCTTTCTTTTTCTGCGCATTTTCAATTGCACCGGCTAACATTTTATGCTCAATGGCTTCATATTCGGCAAGTCCCAAAGTGGCAACCATAGATTTTAATCTGTCGGAGCCGAAAAGTCTCATAAGGTCATCTTCAAGCGAAATATAAAAACGTGATTCACCCACATCGCCCTGACGGCCCGAACGTCCTCGAAGCTGATTATCAATACGTCTTGACTCGTGCCGCTCCGTGCCTATTATAAATAATCCGCCTGCTTTAATTACATCTTCACGTTCGCCCTTTATTTGTTCTTTATACTTATCTTTAAGTTCGGCAAATTTTGCTCTTGCCTCAAGTATTTGCTCATCGTCGGTATCGGCAAAACCTGTTGACTCCAAAATAACTTCATCATCATATCCAAGTTTTTTCATTTCTTTTTTTGCAAGAAATTCAGCGTTTCCGCCAAGCATTATATCGGTACCGCGGCCTGCCATATTGGTAGCTATTGTAACGGCTCCCTTTTTACCTGCCTGTGCAATAATTTCCGCTTCTTTTTCGTGATATTTTGCATTTAACACCTCGTGAGGTATGCCCTCACGCTTAAGCATTTTGCTTATAAGCTCCGATTTTTCTATTGTAACCGTTCCCACAAGCACAGGCTGTCCTTTTTTATGACATTCTTTAATTTGCTCCACTACGGCGTTAAGCTTTGCTTTTTCGGTTTGATAAACCACGTCTGTATGGTCAATTCTTATCATTGGTTCATTTGTTGGAATTTCAACAACGTCAAGCGAATAAATATCACGAAATTCCTGTTCTTCGGTAAGCGCCGTACCCGTCATACCCGAAAGTTTTGAATAAAGCCTAAAAAAATTTTGGAATGTAATTGTGGCAAGAGTTTTACTCTCACGCGCAACAGTTACGTGTTCTTTTGCTTCTATCGCTTGATGCAATCCCTCGTTATAACGTCTTCCTATCATAAGACGTCCCGTAAATTCGTCAACAATTATTACCTGTCCGTCTTTTACAACATAATCTTTATCGCGTTTCATTATACCGTGCGCTTTGATTGCCTGGTTTATATGATGCGCTATAGTCATATTATCGGTGTCAAATAAATTTTCCAATCCAAATGCCTGTTCAGCCTTTTTTATACCTCTTGCGGTAAGTGTTGCAGTGTGTGCTTTCTCATCAATAATATAGTCTGCGTCAACGTCGTCCACAAGCTCTTTGCTGTCTGTTTCTACAACTTTTATGCTTTTAAGCGAGCGTGCAAAATTATCGGCAAGTGAATAAAGCTGCGTTGATTCATCGCCCATACCCGATATAATAAGAGGAGTTCTCGCCTCATCGATTAATATTGAGTCAACCTCGTCCACAACGGCAAAGTTATGCCCTTTTTGCTGAACTTTTTGCTCTTTATATATAACCATATTATCTCTTAAATAGTCAAAACCGAGCTCGTTGTTTGTGCCGTATGTAATATCGGCATTATATGCTTTAATTCTGTCTTGAGGCATTACATCATGCGTAATAAGACCTACCGTAAGACCGAGAAATTTATATACTTTCCCCATTAAATCGCTGTCACGCTTTGCAAGATAGTCGTTAACGGTTACAACGTGTACGCCTTTACCCGAAAGCGCATTCAGATAACAAGGCAATGTTGCAACAAGCGTTTTACCTTCACCTGTTTTCATTTCTGCAATTCTGCCCTGGTGAAGAACAATACCGCCGAGCAGCTGAACATCAAAATGACGCATTTCCAAAACACGTGCCGACGCTTCTCTTACCGTAGCAAATGCCTCGGGTAATATATCGTCAAGTGTTTCACCGTTTTTTATTCGTTCTCTGAATTCGTTGGTTTTTGCTTTAAGCTGTTCATCGGTTAATTTTTTGAAATCGGGTTCCAAATCATTAATTTGTTTAACAATCGGCATCAGCCGTTTAATTTCTCTTGAACTGTAGCTGCCGAAAATTTTTTCGAGAAATCCCATATGTTTACCTCCCTAACCTTAATCGGTTATATTGTAAATTTAATTATATACTTATAAATATTTAATAATTCACTTCTGCCCCATATTTATATATTATAACAAATATAGATAGATTTAACAATACTTTTTTTAAATTTTATGCAATTTTTTTACTGTTTTTTAATTTTTACTCTGCAAAAAAAGTGGACAAATTCTCTAAAAAATGCTAAAATATAATAAAACTATTAATATATGGGAGAATGTAACGAATGATAGGAATAATTGGCGCAATGCCGGAAGAAGTAAACGGAATTAAAAATTTTTTATCCGACGCAAAATCCGAAACAATAAGCGGAATCGAATTTATTACGGGATGTGCATACGGAAAGGATATTGTTGTTGCACAGTGCGGTATAGGTAAAGTAAATGCCGCTATATGCACCGAAGCAATGATACTTAAATATTCGCCCGAATGTGTTGTAAATACGGGAATTGCCGGCTGTCTTACCGCAGAGCTTGATATATGCGATATTGCAATAGCTGATAAAACAGTACAATACGATATGGATACCACCGCCTTCGGCGACCCGCTCGGGTTTATATCGGGGCTTAACACGGTATATCTTGAAAGTAATCGTAAAATTGTTGAAAAACTTACAAACGCGGCAAAAACACTTAAAGACACAAACTTAAAAACAGGCACCACCGCAACGGGTGATATTTTTGTATACAGCGCCGAACTGCGAAAAAAAATTACAGACAATTTTAATGCAATCGCAAGCGATATGGAGGGGGCAAGCATTGCGCACGTATGCCGTGCCAACCGCACCGATTTTGGTATAATACGTGTTATGAGCGATAATGCCGATAATTCGTCACATATGGATTATGACAAATTTAAATTAATTGCCTGCGACAAATCGGTTGAACTTATAAAAAAATTCATTGAAATGTTTTAAAGTATTTAAATTTATTTACGTTATAGACACACAAAAAAATACACCGCACAATAAGGCGGCATATTCGTTTACATAAACAATAAATGCAAAAGTTATTTACAGCCATTTTGCATTTATTGTTTTATTATTTATGCTTTAAACAAAATTATTTACGCGGTTTAGGCAAAGCGTGTTAAACTTCATCTTGCTTGAGTATGTATGTTTTTTTTGCACCGTGTCCGCCAAAAATTTGCCACGTACCAACACCCAGACGTGCAAAAATTGCATTACGCTCCCGCGCGCACAATTTTGGGTCTGTATCCACCGATGTCATTAAAATAGGCGCATAACGATTGTATTCCGCCTGCTGTTTTGTCATATCGTTTAAATTAACATAAATATCTCCGCTAAATACAATATGGTTTTTATAATCTATTAAAACGGACTCACCCGGCAGATGTCCGCCTTGTCCCTGATACACTTCAAAATGAAGCTCTCCGAAATCAAAATATCCCGTCTTTTCAAGTACTTCGTCACCCGTTAAGTCTGTGCCTACAGTTTGTATTTTTTCGGGAGGTGTGGGTGTATATGAAGTTAGTATTTTACATATTTGTATGTAAGGTTTATGAAGCGTGTTTTGTTCACGAAAACCGTTATTGTTTTCGTATTCCGCGTTAAGGCATTTTGCCGTATCACGGCTTGCGTATACTGTGTCAAACATATATAGTAATCCGCAATGGTCAACATCCGCGTGTGTAATAAAAACCTCTTTTTTTATATCGTTAAATTCGGGAATAAGATTGCAAAATATCTTTTTCATTTCATTACCGCAATAAGCATAGCCCGTATCAACAAACAAATATTTGTTTAGGCTCCTTATAATGGCCGTATTACTTCCGCAAGGCGGTTCAATTAAAATAATATCGGTTTTATCGGTTACTTTATGTGTGGTAATCCGCGGCAAAAAACAGGAGGATACCCCCTACATCGCGGCTGGGGATATCGGCGCCGTGC
>USKN01000119.1 GCA_900555295.1 uncultured Eubacteriales bacterium | reverse complement strand
TAAAATAATATGCGCGTTGTTATTATTTTCATACGAAAACGTTAAGTTTTGTACAGATATCATTTACACTGCCTCCGATGTTAAAAATGATAACGTATTTATTGATTTAAAAATTAAACCACCTTGTTGCCGCCCCACACGGAAGAACAAGATTTGATGAATGAATGGGCAACCCTATTTCGTCACTCGTTACATTTCCCTTATATTTTCTTCTTACGGTAATATCGAGAACATTTGCAACAACACTGTGAGATATACCTGTAGTATATGAATTAATTATAAAAAATAACGGATTGTCCGATAAAAGCATACTGCACCGCTTTACAAGGTTATAAAGCTCGTCATCAAATTTCCATACTTCTCCGCCCGGACCTCTGCCGTATGACGGCGGGTCCATTATAATAGCGTCATATTTATTCCCCCGGCGTATTTCTCGTTCGGCAAATTTTATACAATCGTCTACAATATATCTTATGTGCGCATCTTTAAGTCCCGATGCAGCAGCGTTTTCTTTGGCGCGGTTTACCATACCCTTTGCCGCGTCAACGTGTACAACCGACGCGCCCGCTTTTGCGGCGGCAACCGTTGCACCGCCCGTATATGCAAACATATTTAATACTTTAACATTTCCGCCTCTTTTTGAAACGGCAGTGCGTATAAAATCCCAATTAACAGCCTGTTCGGGAAATATACCGGTATGTTTAAAACCCATAGGTTTAACTTTAAATGTTAAATCGTTATACGATATATTCCACATATCATCAAGATTTTTTTTAAAATCCCATGCACCGCCTCCGGATTTACTTCTGTGATAATATGCGTCGGCATTCTTCCATATTTTTTTATCAAATTCCTCATGCCAAATTGCTTGGGGGTCGGGACGTACAAGAACAACATTGCCCCAACGTTCTGCTTTTTCACCGTGCGCCGCATCAATAAGAGCGTAATCTGTCCATTTATCTGCCAAAAGCATTTTATTCCTCCCGATTGTTCTTTAGTTGTCTTATATCTTCACCAAAAAATCCAAGAACGTTGAATTCACCTATTATACGCGAATATACGCGCTGCGAATAAAGTTTTTCGGTTTCGTTAAGACGCAGGTTTGTACTTATAATCATTTTTTTACCGTTCATTAATCTTGTATTTAAAACGTCAAAAAATACCGAACAGGTGTATGATGTAATAAACTCCGTTCCCAAATCATCTATAATAAGCAAATCGCAATCGTAAATGCTGTCATATACAAAAGAATACTCACTTCGGTTAATTTTACCGAATTTGTAATCCTCCAAAAACTGAAAAAGCTTGTATGATGTTTGATATATAACACTTATGCCGTGTGAAATAAGATAATTTGAAATGCAATTTGACAAAAAAGTTTTTCCAAGACCTGACGCACCGTAAAAGTACAAATTTTTTGGATTGTTTTTATCGTTTTGTGTAAATTTGGACGCAAAGTTTACACACTCGGCATAAATTGATTTCATATTTTCATACGGCGACACACCGTATTCGGGATTTATGTTTTTACTGTAATAATTTAAATTAAAATCCGAAAACGTATCATTATTTGCATTGTATGCAAGATTTGATATTTTTTTTGCGCTGTCTTGCATAATTGTTCTTAATTTTTTTAAATAGCATATACACGGTTCGCCGTCAATTAAGCCTTCGTCCTTACATTTATCGCATACATACTCCACACTTTGCGGAAGTTCAATATTGTTTTCGAGCACAATTCTGTCACGTTCCTTCATAAGTGCGTTTTTGTTTTTGTTCATTTTATCCACTGCCTGCTCGGGTGTAAATTCACCGTTTGCAACCATTTTTGCATACCTTACGGTTAAGCGTGATATCTCGTCATCAATTTCGCGTATACGCGGAAAGCGCATGTACATTTCGCCTGTAAGCTGTCTTATTTTTGCTTCGCGCTGTTCTTTAAGTATACGATATTCACCCATTATTTGTTTGTGTATGTTACTGTTACCCATAACATTCATTAAACATTACTCCTCTGCCGCACGTTTTTTTGACATTCTTTTATTGAGCAGCTGCTTTTCTATATCCGACTGCCCGTAATTTCCGTCATAGCTGTTAAAATTATTCTTTTTAACATTTCCTTTAAACTGTGTTTGTCCGTCTTTATTTGATAAAATGGCATCCATATATTTTATTGCCACCTTACCCGTATTCATAACCGTCTTATTATATGCGGCAATAATATCATCATCTGTACGCTTATATTCGTTTATCCATTTTTTTATAACGTCAAATTCTTCTTCCGAAAAATCTCTGTCGGTAATTTTAAACATTTTTCTGTATTTTGCCGCCAATTCTTTATCCTGTGTTTTTTGCTTAATATAATTACCGGCTTTTCGTGGAGTGTTAATTTCGTTGTCGGCCCAAGTGTATGCAACTTTTTCTATATAACGCATATTGTTTTTGTTTATTGTAACGCAATACTCCAAAAGCGAAAAAATCACTTCAACGGGTAATTTAAGGTAATCGTAAAAGCTGTACAGCACTTTCATATCGTTAGACGATAATGTTTTATTTAATATTTGCGATGAAATATTAAACATTGATTTTATTCGTTCATTACCCATAATTGTATTATTAAGCTCTGCCATTGAATATGTGGGTGCTCCCTTGGCAGAATTTTTGGCTGCAGGTGCCGCGCCGTCAGATATATTGGCATTATCCGACGGCATACGGCCTGCTGTTGTGTCACTATCATTAATATTACTGCTGTTAGACTCTATATTAACGCTGTACGTGTTTTTGTCTTGCTGCACAAATTTTAAAACACCCAATCCGTCCCAATACTTAAACGCACTCAACACATCAGCTTGCAGCATATTGAGTACATCCGCTATTTTTGAAAGAGTTAACTCCGCCTTATCTTCACTGTGTCTTAATACATATAAATATACCTTGACAAATGAACCGTTGGCATCACACATAAAGTTGTCAACAAATGAATTTTCAACAACAAAATGGCTGCTATTTTTTTTTATATGTATTACAGACACTGTCATATTCCTCCGAATTTACTATAAATTATTCAACAATTACAACCGTTGTGGCAACAAATACACCTGTGTTTAGCGAACCTATAACCGTAACTGTAGAACCTGTTTTTACATCGGCAATTTTTTTGGTTTTGCCCGATGCCGTATCAAGAATTGTTGCTTTAGATACGTATATGGGGTCGGATCTGGTTGTGCCGAGAGTTGAATCAACATACGAAATTTGTATAAGGTTAAGCGTTGCGTTAACGCTTTCAACTTTACCTGTTATTTGAGTGGTTGTTGCGCTTGATGTTGCAGTCGTTATTTTTGTAACCGTATCGCTTTCCACGGTAAGCGTTGCGGCAGCACCGTTTCTCAAATCATAAATAGTTCCTTTTGTTCCGTTTATGTCTATTTCAACATCGTTGGTAAGAGCAAATGTTACAGGCTGGTCGTCAATTGTAACGGTTATTTTTGGGTTGTTTGAAATTACAATTTCAGATATTACGCCCGATTTTTTTGCTGTTTTGCTTGTAGCAACAACTTTAGACACTCTGTCGTATGTAAGTGTGAGAGCAACATTATCACCTATAAATAATGATTCACCGCTTACATTTGAACCGTTTTTGCTTATTGTAACATTGTTGCCTACCAGGTATTCCTCCGTATCGCCGTCTTTTGCTGTAATTTGAATTTTAAATTTCGGCGACGCTGTTACGGCACTGATTGAACCTGTAACGGTGCGGTTTTTATCCTGCGCGGCAACAGATGTTACTTTACCCGATTTAACGGTAAGCGCAACATAGTAACCCGATTTTAAATCCGAAATAGCCGCACTGCTGCCGTTGTATGTTACAACAAAATTATCGGCAAGTTTATATGATTGTTTATTGTCGTTTGAAAGTTCGGTATCATCTTCACCGAGTACATATATATTTATTATGTTACCGTCTTTTGTGTTTGAAGCATATCCGGAAAAAGAGCCGTATACAACATCATCAATAAGAGGGTCGGATACATCGATTGCATAAAGGCTTGTATTGCTGTATGTAACATATGCATTCATACCTACCGATATATCACCTATCGATATCTCGGTACCGTCTTTTCTTATTATGGTATCGGTTAATGCTGTGTGTGCAAATGTATCACCGTCGGAATTTTTAATTTTTATAATTTTTGACGATGTGTCTACACTTGAAACAGTACCAAACTGAAATTCATAATTTGTAAGGTTTTTAAGTTTATAAAGTACAACAGCCGCCTGCGCACGTGTAACATCATAGTTTGGAACAAACTTATCTTTTTCCATTCCCTGCATAAGACCTTTATCGGTTACAAACTGAACATACTTTCTTGCGTAAGACGGAATATCCGACGCGTCCGCATAATCGAGTACGGTAAGAGCGCTGTCCATTTTTTTGTCGCCGTCCATAGCCTTTGTAAGAAGTACAGCAACTTCGTATCTTTTTAAGCCTATGCTGTAATTTGTTTTGCTTATATAATCTTCAAGTTCGTCTGTGACTATTACACCTTTTGCAACAAGGTATGATATTTCCTTTTCACCGTACGGCAAATCATAGGAATTAATTTTATCTTCGTATAAGTATTCGGCATTTTTTACAAATTCCTTGTTGGTTTTATCGTTTACACCAAGAATACGAGATATGAGAACCAAAGCTTCAAGCTTTGTTACCGTTCTTTCCGGTCCGAAAGAGCCGTCTTCATATCCTTTAATTATGCCGTCATCGGACATTGTGTTAATTGCCTCGCTTGCCCAGCTGTACTTATCTTCCGGAACGTCCGGAAAAGTTGCGGCAAATGCCTGCACAGTAAAACATACCGCAATTACAAGTGCCAATACCGAAAAAAATGATTTTTTCATTTCAAACCCTCCTGTTTAACTAATTGTTTTTTGTTTGTTTTATATAAAACGGTAACACCGATTATATACAATTGAATTTTTAGTCTTTAAGATTTATATCAAGATATGCACGTGCATTGAGCGATAAATCGGCACGTTTGCCGTCTAAATATTCATAGTACGCACTGCAGGCTATCATTGCAGCGTTATCCGTACATAATATCGGCGACGGATAATAGTATTGCATACCCCGGCTTTTGCTTTCAAGCTCATATCTTAATCTTGAATTTGACGCCACACCTCCGGCAAGCGCTATTTTGTTTATGCCTTTTTTCTTTGCGGCGCTTATTAAGTTTTCTATAAGCACCTCAACAACACTTTTTTGAAAGCTCGCGGCAATATCCGCATTACATATATGTTCGTTTTTTTGATTTGCATTGTGTATATAATTAATAACGCCTGTCTTTATGCCGCTGAAACTGAAATCATAATTATCTGTTCCAAACGATACTTTTTTAAATTTAATTGCATCTTCATTGCCTTGTTTTGCAAGCTTGTCTATTTTTGGACCGCCCGGATATCCCAAATTTAAAACACGCGCCACTTTATCAAATGCTTCGCCTGCCGCGTCATCACGGGTTTGCCCCATAACTTCGTATTCTGTATATGATTTTACATATACTATATGACTGTGTCCGCCGGAGCATACCAGACACATAAAAGGCGGTTTCAGTTCTTTGTGTTCAATGTAGTTTGCGCATATATGCCCTCTTATATGGTGCACGGGTATTAAAGGTTTGCCTTTTACATAGCTCAATGCTTTTGCGGCCGAAACGCCTACAAGCAATGCCCCAACAAGACCCGGAGCGTACGTTACTCCTATTGCATCAATATCGTCAAGCGTAACATTTGCTTTATTTAATGCCTCGTCAATAACCGTATTAATTGCTTCAAGATGTTTTCTTGACGCAATTTCAGGTACAACGCCTCCGTATCTTTTATGTATATCAATTTGTGTTGAAATCACATTAGACAAAACATCTCTGCCGT
>USKN01000118.1 GCA_900555295.1 uncultured Eubacteriales bacterium | reverse complement strand
AAAGCTCAAACCGTATAAAAACAAACAATGTACCTCTAATGTTGAACCGCCCCCCAAAAAAGCAGGAGTAAAAATCCAACGATTGGGAGGACGGTTTTTTTAGACAAAATATAGTTATTAATTAAGGTTTTGAATTATAAAAAAATTAAAATACAAATTGCACCAACAGCATATATAAAACCGTACCCAGCGCAACCGACAGCAGCATTTGCCTTTTTTTAACGTGTACAAACACAACCGCCGCAATTGATATAAGTTCGGGTATTGCGTGGCTGTCCGTAAAGGGAGATACATTTTTTAAACAATATATTACAAGCAAACCAAATACCGCGGGCGGTAATACATCGCCGAGATATTTTATATATTTGGGCGTCGGCTTACCTGCGGGAAATATAATAAACGATAAAAATCTTGTTGTCATAGTACCGAGTACAATAGGCAAACGAGACTCGAACACGCATTGCCTAACGCAAACAGTAATTATTCTTTGGATTAAATTCACTTTTTAAGCACCCTCTTTGTGAGTATTTTTGCGGCGCAGTAATGTTAATGCGCCCAAAATGGCAATCATTGCGGGTATAATAAAATTATCGGGTCCGAATATTACAAGACACAACGCCGATAAAATAAACCCTGCAAGCTCGCTTGTGTGTGTTTTGCTTTTAGGCAAGAGAGAGTCGAACCCACATTGGTTTAACATAGAGATTTTCGCTGTTATTGCGTCAAACACCTTGAAAATACGACAGTATTCCCTGCGGTGTTTTTCTTATAACAACAAAAATCTCTTATGTTAAACTGCTCGCACCCGCCACCGAGATGTTTTTTGCAAGATTTTAGTGCGGCAGGGTGCAGGCGGGCTGTCGCACGTTTTAGCCGACAAGCTGAAAGATTGTGAAAAACATCCGGCGTCGGGCAATGCGTGTTCAACTCCCTCTTGCCTAAGCCAATGCTCGGTAAATATAACAACAAACATTGCCGTCATTACAAAGTCAAGACCCTTTGTATTAAAGTGAATAATTTAGCCCATTATTCCGCCTATTGCGGCACCCGATACCCAATAAATATGGTTAAAAAGTGTTACAAAAAACATAAACCAACCCTTATCAACATCGGGCGATATATCGGCAGAGCAGTTTATTGAAAATGTTTCGTCGCACATACCGAATATAAGATATATTTTTTTAAGTCCCGTGCCTTTAAATTTATCGAGCATAGATATCCCGTACAATAAATGACGTGCATTAATCATAAGCGTTAATAAAAATGTCTGTACGGGGTTGTATGCCCCTTAAAAGCAAGTTTACCGCTACAAATTCCATTGAACCTGCAAAAATCGTTAAACTCATTAAAAGGGGATACCAAAAGCTAAATCCCGATGTATTCATATATATACCGTATGTAATTCCCAAAAACCAAAATCCCGCAAAAATGGGAATGGTATACGGAAATGCCGCTTTTAATGCTTTTACATATTTGTTTTTCATATGTAAAACCTCTTTATTTGTTGGATTTGTAATACAGCATACAATGACAGAAACCTTCAAAATTCGGGTCGGCAATTTGCTCTTTAAACTCTTGGCATATGCATTTGTATTCGGGCTTGTTTTCAAGCCGGCAGGGACAATAACCGTTTCTGCGTTTAAGCCCCTCTTTAACCGATTTAACAATTTCTTTGTCGGGGTTAAGTGTAATTTTCATAGTTGATCACCTCGTTTTTTATTTTAGCAAAAAATATTTTATGAGTCAATACATTTTTATCTAAATAATATATATAATTTATAATTTGTGATATAAAATGCCGAGAAAAAGCAAATGATTTTAAGACTATATCCATATCACAAAGATGATATTATAATGCTTTGGAACGCCTTGAGAAAACGAGGATATACACACAGTTATACAGGTTTGGTAAGAGTGTTAAACAAGTGGATAAAACCAGAAATAAAGCAAAAACAAACAAAGAAACCACAACCGTATCAAAGGGCGGAATATCCCGGGACAAAGGTGCGGACTTAATGTTTGGTTGACAAACTTCACACTTTTATAGTATAATTATTATAACATAGAGGTGATTTTATGAAATACGATGTAGTTATAGTAGGGGCAGGTCCCGGAGGGATTTTTGCAGCATACGAATTGGTAAAAAAGAATAAAAATTTGAAGATTGCAGTTTTCGAAGCAGGCTCGCCGCTGGAAAAGCGCCGTTGTCCGATTGACGGTGACAAGGTCAAGTCTTGCATCAAATGCAAAACCTGTGCCATAATGAATGGTTTTGGCGGTGCAGGTGCTTTTTCTGACGGCAAATACAACATTACTAATGATTTTGGCGGTACGCTTTATGAATATATCGGTAAGGAAAAGGCTATAGAGCTGATGCAATATGTGGACGACATCAATATTGCTTATGGCGGCGAAGGAACAAAAATGTATTCTACCGCCGGCACCAAGTTCAAAAAAATCTGTATACAGAATAAGCTGAAACTTCTTGATGCATCTGTACGTCATTTAGGCACAGACATAAACTATATTGTTCTTAAAAATCTTTATGATGACCTTAAGAAAAATGTTGACTTTTTCTTCCTTACCCCTGTTTCCGAAATTAAAATTATTGATGGCGGCTATCGCATATATCATGGTGATGAATATGTAGACTGCGATAAATGCATTGTTTCTGTAGGCAGAAGCGGCAGCAAGTGGATGGAATCTGTTTGTAATGCTTTAAACATTGTCACCCGTGCTAATCGAGTGGATATCGGGGTCAGAGTGGAGCTTCCCTCAGTAATCTTCTCCCACCTTACCGATGAGCTTTATGAAAGTAAAATTGTATACAGAACCGAAAAATTTGAGGATAATGTCCGCACATTCTGCATGAATCCAAATGGTGCTGTTGTTAACGAAAACACAAATGGTATTGTGACTGTAAATGGTCACAGCTACGAGGATCCTGCAAATCACACCGAAAACACAAACTTTGCGCTTCTGGTTGCAAAGCATTTTTCAGAGCCTTTCAAAGACAGTAACGGCTATGGCGAAAGTATTGCCCGTCTTTCAAATATGCTGGGTGGAGGAGTTATTGTCCAGCGTTTCGGCGACCTTGTAAGAGGTCGAAGAAGCACAATCTCAAGAATTGAGAAGGGACTTGTCAGACCCACTCTCACCGCAACACCTGGAGATTTAAGTCTTGTGCTTCCAAAAAGAATTATGGACGGAATTATAGAGATGATTTACGCCCTTGACAAAATTGCCCCCGGCACCGCAAATGACGATACTCTTCTTTATGGAGTTGAAGTCAAATTCTATAATATGGAGGTTGACATTGACAACAATCTCGAAACAAAACACAAGGGTTTATATATAATCGGCGATGGCAGCGGTGTTACTCACTCTCTTTCACATGCATCTGCAAGCGGAGTTTATGTTGCCCGCAAAATTTGCGAATAATTATAAAGGAAGTTTGTCTTATGAATCTTGTTCTTCTCACAGCTCTCGGAGTTGGTGGCGCCACTGTAATTGGTGCAGTAATTGGTTTTTTATTTAAAAATATTTCACATAAGTTCAGCGATATAATTTTAGGCTTTGCTGCCGGAGTTATGCTTGCAGCAGCAATAGTGGGCCTAATTCTCCCCTCTATGGAAAATAGAGGCAGTTTTACTCTTCCTGTGACAGTTGCAGGAATTATTCTTGGTGCGGTTTGCCTTAATTTAATTGATAAAGTAGTCCCTCACCTCCATAGCATGATTGGTGTAGAGCAAGAAAGTCATTCTTCTGCAAACCATCATTTGAACAAAATTCTGTTGTTTGTTATGGCGATTGCCATACACAATCTACCTGAAGGTATTGCAGCCGGTGTCGGCTTTGGCACAGGAGATACCGCAGGCGCTCTTACAATTGCAGGGGGGATTGCTCTGCAAAACATTCCTGAAGGAATGGTTATTATTGCGCCTATGCTTTCTGCAGGAATAAGCAAAAAGAGAACCTTCCTCATTGCTCTTGCCACAGGGCTTATCGAGGTTATAGGCACATTTCTCGGCTATTTTGCCGTCAATATTTCCTCTGTAATTTTACCATTTGCACTGGCGTTTGCCGGAGGAACTATGCTATATGTAATAAGTGATGAAATGATTCCGGAAACTCACTCCCACGGAAGCGAGCGCGGTGCAACTTACGCTCTCCTTATCGGCTTTTGCCTAATGCTTGCAATGGACTTTTATATTGGCTAATTATCACTAATATTAAAACAATTTTTTATGCACCCTTAAACAATTATAATTAATCGAAATATTGACTAAAACGTTTTTTGGTGGTAAAATATGATTTATTAAGTAATTGGGAAAAGATTTACCAAATAATAAAAATAATATTTGCTTTATTTGCTCAAATAGGGGGATTATTAAAAATATGAAAGAAAAAATGAGTGTAAAAGAGCTGATTTACATTGCAAGTATGCTGTTTGGATTGTTTTTCGGCGCGGGGAATCTTATATTTCCAATTTATATGGGGCAGCTTGCCGGTAATCATATGCAAAGTGCGGTTTTGGGCTTTTTAATTACGGGAGTCGGCCTGCCGCTTTTGGGTGTTACCACAATGGGAATAAGCCGCAGTGAAGGACTTATAGAATTATCGGGCAAGGTAAGCAAACCGTACAGTACATTTTTTACTTGTGCGCTTTATCTTACAATAGGACCTTTTTTTGCTATTCCCAGATGCGCAACCGTTCCGTTTACGGTAGGTGTTGAACCTATGCTTGCATCAGGCGACGATATGCGTGTTATACTTGCGGTGTTTTCGGCGGTGTTTTTTGCAATAGTACTTGCATTTTCACTTTTTCCGGGTAAAATTTTAACCTGGGTAGGCAAAATTTTAAATCCTATTTTTTTGGTGTTCCTGGGAATGCTGGTTATTGCGGCTATTATTAATCCTATGGGTGAAATATCGGTTGCAAAACCAACAGGCGATTATGAAACAAAAGCGTTTATGACAGGTTTTCTTGAAGGTTATAATACAATGGACGCTCTTGCAAGCCTTGCATTCGGCATAATAGTAATAGACGTTATACGCGCCTATGGAATAAAAGACTCAAAAGCTGTTGCAAAAAATACCGTTAAAGCAGGTGTTTTCAGTTGTATTATAATGGCTGTTATTTATGTGGTGGTAACCGTTGTGGGTGCGCAAACAAGCGGAGTATACGAAAAATGCACAAACGGCGGAGAGGTGTTTGCAATTGTTGCCAATCATTATTTTGGCAGAGTGGGAGCGCTTATACTTGCAATTACGGTAACGTTTGCCTGCCTTAAAACAGCGGTAGGTCTTGTTACAAGCTGTTCCGAGACTTTTTGCAAAATGTTTCCAAAAACGTTTTCGTACAAAACATGGGCAATTGTATTCAGCGTATTTTCGTTTGTAATAGCCAATTTGGGATTGGACGCAATTATTGCGTACTCAATACCTGTGCTTATGTTTTTGTATCCGCTTGCAATAACTCTTATATTGCTGGGTATTTTCGGCAATTTATTTTCACACAGTAAATATGTATACAGATTTGTTACGGGATTTACACTTGTTGCGGCTGTGTTTGACTTTGTGGGAGCACTTCCCGAAAAAGTTTTTAACGGACTGCATATACAGCCTGTTTACAATTTTGCAATTAAAGTTTTGCCGCTGTCGAATTACGGACTTGGCTGGATAGTTCCGTCAATTGCGGGACTTGTAATAGGTTTGTGTGTTATGAAAATAAAAAAAGCACGTGCATAAAAACATGAGGGCATTTTTCCAAAAGTGAAATTTGTCCTCTTTTTTTAAAAAAGGGTTGACAATTGATAAAAACGGTAGTATAATATTTTTAAGAACAGACGAGATTAGGAAATTAAATCAGAGTAGAACAGATAAGATGAGTTTAAATGTACTTTTATGTATAAGTACAAAAGGTTTTATATGATGTTAAAATAA
>USKN01000117.1 GCA_900555295.1 uncultured Eubacteriales bacterium | reverse complement strand
ACTTGGACTAAAAAATACGGTAAATCCGAGATTATTACAAAAGACAACTCATCGTGCAAGCTTGTTGAAATAGATATGGTAAAGCTTGCCGACGGAGAAACAAAAAAATACAATGAAAAGAACAAAGAATACGGTATTCTCATATTGGGCGGTAAATGCACGGTTAAAGGCGACGGCTTTGAGTTTAAGGATGCAGGCAAAAGAAAAGATGTATTCGACGGTGCCGCAACCTGCATTTATGTGCCGTGCAATACGGAATTTACAATAACAGCTTGCGGCGAAATGTCGGCGGCGGTATGTAAATCGCCCACAGCAAGACAAACAAAGCCCATTATTGTAAATCCCGATGATGTGCAAATTAAAGATATGGGCAAACCCGGCTGGCAGCGGCAGGCACATTTTATACTCGATGAAAGACACGACGCAAATATTCTCTATATAGGAGAGGCATATGTAAAAGGCGGTCAGTGGGCAAGCTATCCGCCGCATAAACACGATGACGATAATATGCCTACAGAGGCGGCAACGGAGGAAATTTATTATTACGAGTTTAAAAAACCGCAGGGTTTCGGTATTCAAAAGGTATACACTATGGAGGGCGATATAGACGAAACATACACCGTTAAATCGGGCGATTTTGTTGAAATACCGCGCGGATACCACCCGTTCCATACAGCACCCGGATACGATAACTATTACCTTTGGATAATGGCGGGCGAAAACAGAGGATTTTATATGACGACCGATGAAGACCATAAATGGCTTAATAAATAATACTTTGCAGGTGATTTGAATGAAATATTTGCTTGGAGTGGATTTTGGCGGCGGCGCATCAAAAGCAACGCTTCTTGATACGGACGGAAATTTTGTATGCGACAGCAGTGTGGAGTACCCCACACATTACCCAAAATCGGGATATGCCGAACAAAACCCCGATGATTGGTACAAGGCAACGTGTGAAAATATAAAACAAATACTAAACAAAAGCGGTATAAACGCGAGTGATATAACAGCGGTATCTTTAGATGCCGCAACGCATACAGCGGTACTTTGCGATGATGAATTTAACGTTTTGCGCCCGTCCGTATATTGGACGGATACACGCTCGGTTAAAGAGGTAGAGTTTTTAAAACAAAATTACGGCGAAATTATAGATAAACAGGTATTGCATACTCCCGATACAATATGGAGTCTGCCCGAGTTGTTATGGATAAAAAACAACGAGCCGTATGTATGGAAAAAAACACGCAAAATACTGTTTGCAAAAGACTATGTACGTCATTGCCTTACGGGTGATTATGCTACCGATTTTATAGAGGCGGAGGGCAGTATGCTTTTTGATTACAACACGCTTTCGTGGTCAAAAGAGCTATTGTCAATATTGAAACTTACACCCGATATGATGCCGAAAATTGTTAAACCGACTGATATTACGGGCCGAGTTTTAAAAAAAGCGGCATATGATACGGGACTTTGCGAGGGTACACCCGTTTTGTGCGGCACAACAGATACCGTAGCGGAAGTGTTTGCATCGGGCGGCATTGCACCCCAAAAAATGACGGTAAAGCTTGCAACGGCAGGCAGGATTTGTGTAATTACAGATAAACCGTACAAAAATAAAAATCTTATAAATTATTCGCATTTTATTGACGGCTTGTGGTATCCCGGTACGGCAACAAAATCCTGTGCCGCGTCTATGAGGTGGTACCGCGATACGTTCGGCGGTAATTTTACCGAACTTGACAACGAGGCAAAAACAATAGATGCGGGGTGTTCGGGATTAATGTTTCATCCGTATTTAAACGGAGAACTCACACCGTATGCCGACCCTGATTTGTGTGCAAGTTTTACGGGAATAAGAGCAGGACATACAAGGGCACATTTTGCAAGAGCGGTTATGGAGGGTGTGGCATTTTCTATGCTTGACTGTATGACGGCTTTAAATTCAATAGGCATACCTTGCGACAGCTCGGCCGTTATTATAGGCGGAGGCGGTAAAAGTGCGTTGTGGCGGCAAATTGTTGCAGACTGTTTGGGTATAACGCTTGTACGCAAAAAATACAGTGATTCGTCATTGGGCAGCTGTATGCTTGCAGGTATTGCCGCGGGTGTGTTTAATGACGCGTGCGACGCATTTAAAAAATGCAATAAAACGGTTGACGAAACTTATCCAAACGAAGAAAACCACAAAAAATATAAAAAACTGTTTAAAAGGTATAAAGCAATACACGATGCGCTTGCGCCTGTTTACGGAGCTGAAATATGAAAACTGTTGTGTGTGTAAAGATATCAAACGGCGAACTAAATCCGTTTGACGAATGTGCCCTGGAAGCGGCGCTTGAAATACAGAATAATAATATAACCGTACTGTGTATGGGTCCCAAAAGTGCCGCACCGACGCTTGAAAGACTTACAAGGCTTGGTGTAGACAGGGTTATTCTTGCGTGCGATAATGTATATGCGGGTTCCGATACGCTTGCAACGTCATATGTGCTTAAAAAGTGCATAGAAAAGCTGGAATATGACGCTGTATTTTGCGGCCGTCAAACAACGGACGGCGATACCGCGCAGGTTGGACCTTGCCTTGCAACGCTTATCGGTATAAAGCCTATAACAAATGTTATGAGCATATCTGTACAGCAAAACAGTATTGACGGCGAAACACGCACAAACACATTCAGCGAAAACTATCCTGTTTTACTTACGTTTGAACGTATAAACACGCTTCGCTTTCCGTCAATACGCTCAAAGGCACACAGTATAGAAGTATGGGATAATTCCGTTATTTGTGCCGATACGTCAAAATGCGGTTTAAACGGTTCGCCGACAAAGGTTATAAAGGTTTTTGAAAGCAAAACGGGGCGGCGAAAGTGTAAATTTATTACAAAAGACGAATTTTTGCCTTTAATTGAAAAAATAAAAGCCGAACCCGATATACAGCCCGAAACAGAAAATATTACAAATACGGCAAAACTTGATTTGGCTTGGGCAATAGGCGAAAAGGTATACGGTAAAGCACTTCAAATTGCAAAAAAAGCGGAGCTTATACAGCAAACCGACCCGTACGAAATTGCAAAGCTTATACAAGAAAAAAATCCGCCCGTTGTACTGTGGAATGCCGACCTTGACGGCAGAAAAAACGCACCGATTGCCGCGGCGCTTTTAAAGACGGGACTTTGCGCCGATTGTACGGCACTTGAAACGGACGGCAAAAAACTTTATATGTACCGTCCCGCAAAGTGCGGAAACATTACGGCAAAAATAAAGTGTGACACACTGCCGCAAATGGCAACGGTAAGAACCGATACAAAAAGCGGAAATATTATAGTTTCGGCGGGCAGGGGCGTATACGAAAAAATTGACGCGGTAAAAAGCCTTGCCCAAAGTTTGGACGCGGAGTTTGGAGCAAGCCGTGCGCTTGTGGATATGGGGTATGCACCGTATGCAAACCAAGTAGGTCTTACGGGCAAAAATGTAAATCCCAAAATATATATTGCAATAGGCATTTCGGGAGCGGTACATCATACCGTGGGTATTGAAAATGCCAAAACGGTTATTGCAATAAATCCCGATAAAGGCGCGCGTATTTTTGAATATGCGGATTATGGAATTATTGATGAATTTTAACTTACAATAAAACACGGACCGCGGCAAAATGATTTTTGTTTTGCCGCGGTCCGTGTTTTTAATTAATTGCACCAAAAAGCAAGTTTTTTTATTAATTAATTGCACCATTTAGGATGTTTTTTATTGAATTAATTGCACCTTTTTGGAAGTTTTTTATTGAATTAATTGCACCTTTTATTGTAAAAGGAAAAATGTTGACAAAATATGCCATAAAGATATATAATATTACCGTTATAAACTTTATGTGATTTTTTGGGGGACAAACAATGACTATTAACTATAAAGCAATCGGTTTAAGAATAAGAGAGAGCAGAAACCGACTTAATTACACACAGGCATATCTTGCCGAAAAAGCGGATTTGAGCCCCACAAACATATCACATATAGAACGCGGCACAACAAAGATTAGTCTGCCGAGCCTTATTGCCATTGCAAATGCGCTTAATACAACAGTCGACAGTCTGCTTAAAGATGTTGTTGATAATTCGTCATACGAATTTAAAAAAGATTTTGCGCAGTTGTTTGACAGCTGTTCAAAAGATGAGTATCGGCTTATGTATAATGTGTGCCGAACGGTAATTAACGAATTGCGCCACAGGGGGTGAAAATAAATAAATTTTTTTGCAGCGTATAAAGCTTGCAAAAAAACAAAAGAGTATGGAAACAACAGATAAAACAAATACACAAAACGAAAGCAAAATAAGCTTACATACATATATGACCGCGTTGTATTTATTTTTAATGCCGCTCGGTCTTATTCCTGTTTTGGGAGGAATTTCGCTTTTAAAGATTTTAACGTATCCCATAGTGATTGTATGTGTTATATGTTATTTTAAAGATAAAACCGAATTAAATTTTAATTTAACGCAGCTGCTGTTTGCCGTATTTATTATGTATACGGCGTTAAGCGTTTTGTATTATGATACTTACGAATCGGAGCAAAGCGTACGCGGTTTTTTGCAGATAATGTTTGTAAGTTTTGTGTTTTGCTGCCGTAAATGTAACAAGTACGAATATAAAGTAATAGAAAAATCGTTTATTTTAATGGGAATTGCGGTTTTGGTACTATTCTTTTTGAGCGGCGAAACGTTGCTTGAAGGCAGAAACACGCTTACAATACTTGGTACACCTGCCGACCCGAACGAGTTGTGCGGTTATCTTATTTTGCCCGAAATATTTTGTTTTAAATATATTTTCAGCCAAAAATTCAATTTAAAATCAAAAATATTTTATACGGTATACCTGCTGTTTATTGTTTTTGCGGCACTTAAAACAGGCTCAAGAGGCGGACTTTTGGCAATAATGTTTACAGCTTTTTTATATTCGGTAACGGGTGTAAAAGAAACAAAACGCAAGGCGGCGGCTTTGGCTGCGGTTATAATAATTGCGGTAATTGCCGCAAAGCTTGTAATTCCTAACTTGCCGGGTAAAATTGCCGAGAGAATGGCAATTGAACGTATTATTGAAGACCGTGCAACAGGCAGACTTGATATATGGAAAATACTTATTGACGATACGCTTAAAAGCAATAAAAGCTATTTAATAGGTGGCGGTACAACATCTGCAATTGACGCACTTAAAGGTGCCAATATAGGAAATACCGTTGCGCATAATCAGTTTATACAAGTATTTCACGACGGCGGAATAATAGGAACTGTACTGTTTGTTTCGGCATATGCGTCGGCAATTTTGCAAAATTTAAAGCGCAATATATATGCGTCAATTGCTGCTGCAGGTTTTGCCGTGCTTGGTATGACGCTAACATTTGACCCGTCAATGAAGATATTTTGGAATACATTTATGTTTTGTATGATGCGGTTTGAAAGTGATGATGATTTTTTTCCTCAAAGCAACATTTAAATTGACTTTTTAAGTATTGTATAGTAAAATAACAGATATAAAACAGTAAATATAAGGAGAGACTATTTATGATAAATCCCATTGCAAATAAAAACGCAATTGTAAAGGGCGACAAGTATCGTTTTACGGTGCTTACAAACCGACTTATGCGATTGGAATACTCCGAGGACGGAGTGTTTGAGGATAGAGCAACACAGTGTGTGGTAAACAGGAATTTTGATGTACCCGATTTTACGGTAACCCAAAAAAACGGCGCACTGATTATACAAACCGAGTGTATGCGCCTTGAATACCGCGGAGGAAAGTTTACGCGCAATACTCTTAATATTTCATATTGCGGTAAATTGGGTAAAAGCGCGGGGGTTTCGGGAGTATATTACTTTGGTGATGAAAACTATACATGTTACAAAGGCACAATACGTACTCTTGACGGTGCCGACGGCGAACGCGAACTTCCGATGAGCATTA
>USKN01000116.1 GCA_900555295.1 uncultured Eubacteriales bacterium | reverse complement strand
CCTGCCGCGGAATTTTTATAGTTATTACCGTTTATTTCGTTTTTCATACAAACACCTCTTTATATAGTATGATTTATTTTTTATGTTTTATTATTGGTGTAATATAAAAAACATAAAAAAATAATGGTAAAATTTGCATTTTTTAAAAAAATGTGTTATTATATAAAATAGTAAAAAGTAAAAAAGTGAGTTCGAGACCTTCCTCACACTAAACAAAACTAAAGGAGAAATTTACAAATGAATAGTAAAAAAGCAATCTTTGTTTGCAGGGCGGCTGTTGTTGCCGCACTTTATGTGGTGTTTACATTAATTGCACAAGTGTTTGGGCTTGCAAGCGGTGTAATACAAGTACGTGTTTCGGAGGCTTTGTGCATTTTGCCTGTGTTTACTTTTGCGGCGGTGCCGGGGCTTTTTGTAGGCTGTATAATTTCTAATTTAATATGCGGTGCGGTTGTTTGGGATGTTTTATTTGGCAGTCTTGCAACTTTAATTGCCGCAATTGTTACTTATTTAATGCGCAATGTAAAAAACAAGGTTTGGTGTACTGTGCCGCCCGTTGCGGCAAACACATTAATTGTGCCGTTTGTTTTGCGGTACGCGTACGGCGCACCCGGTGCATTGTGGTATTTTGCAATTACGGTATGTATAGGTGAAATTATATCGTGCTGCGTATTTGGAACAATATTGTATAAAAGCCTTTTAAAATATGAAAAATACTTGGGATGATAAAACCTAAAAACAGTTTAAATACAAAAGTTAGGAGTGTTGATATGAACGTTATTATAATAATTTGCACCGTCTTTGTTGCTTTTGGCATAATAGAACTTGTTGCAAATTTTAATTTAAGTTTGCTTATTACTATAATATGTACGCTTGTTGTTGCATATTTTTATATTAAAACCGATAAAGAGTGCAAAAAAAATGAGCAAAAAAATAAAGACGTCAGCAAATTAAGTGACGAAACTCAAATTGAATTGTCCGATTGCGATAACGTACATTTAAAACAACAAAATGGGAGTGATGATATATGATTACAAAAGCACCTAAAGGCACAATGGATATTATGCCCGAAGATAGCTATAAATGGCAATATATAGAAAATGAAATAAGAAAAATCGCACGCGAGTTTGGTGCACGTGAAATAAGAACCCCCGTATTTGAACATACGGAGCTTTTTCAGCGCGGAGTGGGAGATACAACTGATGTTGTTGAAAAAGAAATGTATACGTTTAACGATAAGGGAGACAGAAGCATTACACTGCGCCCCGAGGGAACGGCAAGCGCCGTAAGAGCGTATATAGAACACGGTTTGTTTAATGTACCCCAGCCTGTTAAAATGTTTTACCTTACAAGTTGTTACAGATACGAAAAACCCCAGGCGGGAAGATACAGAGAGTTTAGACAGTTCGGTGTTGAATGTTTTGGCTCGCAAAGCCCGAGTATGGACGCCGAAATTATGAATATAGCGCTTATGCTTTATAAACGTTTGGGACTTAAAGACCTTACATTAAATATAAACAGTATAGGGTGCCCAAAATGCCGTGAGGAATTTAACGGGAAGTTAAAAGCTTTTTTATGGTCTAATTACGATAATCTTTGTGATACCTGCAAAAGCAGATTTGACAGAAATCCTATGCGTATTTTGGATTGTAAGTCGCCTGTATGCAAAGAAATTGTAAAAGGCGCACCAAAGCTTATTGACTGTATATGCGAAGAATGCCGAACTCACTTTGAAAGCGTTAAAAAGTACCTTGAAACGGCAAATATTGCATATAATATTGACCCGTATATTGTGCGCGGTCTTGATTATTATACAAAAACGGTATTTGAAATAACCGCAAAAAACAAAAATTCAAACAACACAATATGCGGCGGCGGACGTTATGACGGACTTGTAGAGGAACTTGGAGGTCCAAGTACCCCTGCATGCGGTTTTGCACTCGGTATGGAACGCTTGCTGCTTACTATGCAGGAACAGGAAATTGAAATTCCCGACCAAAACACAATTTGCATTTATGTGGGTAACATAGGCGATGAAAATGCATATATTGCCCAAAAACTTTGTTGTGAGCTGCGTGAACGCTCAATCAGCTGTGAAAATGACCATATGCAAAGAAGCGTTAAAGCACAGCTTAAATATGCCAATAAGCTTAATGCGGAATATACGCTTATAATAGGCGATGATGAAGTAAAAAACGGTACTGCAAAGTTAAAACGAATGTCGGACGGAGAACAGTTTGATGTTGAATTAAATGCCGACAGTATTGCGGATATTTGTTTAAAATAACAAAATTGAGAGGCTGAATAAGAACATATTTTACCATATATACGGTAGAATATGTTCTTTTTTGTGTATGTATTTATAAAAAATCATCAAAAATGCAAATAAAATTATTTATTTTGATAAGAAATAAATTTGTGCTTATTGTACAATTTAAATAGAAAAATAAACTCGGAGGGTAAAAATGAGTACAATTTTATTAAACGGCATATGGAATCTTGTGGGAACATCACCCGAAAACGACATAATTAAGCTTAAAGCGGCAGTTCCCGGAAGTGCGCTTAATGATATATTGTGCGCAGAGTCCGACAGTGATTATAATAATGTTTTTTACAGAGATAATGCCGAAAAGTATCAAAAATATGAAAATTACAATTGGGTATACTCAACCTTTTTTAATGTTGAAAATATATGTTTAAATAAAAAAATTGTTTTTGAAAAACTTGATACTTATTGCGATATTTATATAAACGAAAAACATATTGCTTATTGCGATAACGGATTTATTAAACATGAATTTGATATAACCGATGTTTTAAAAGAAGGAGAAAATAAAATAGAAATATATATGTACTCTCCCATACAAGCCGTTCGCGGTAAAAAAAGCAGACAAAGCGCATTTTCTACAGGCAGATTATATACACGCAGAATGCAATGTACATACGGCTGGGATTGGACAATGCGCTTTGTTACCTGCGGAATAGGCAATGTGTATATAGTAACCCAAAACAATAATATGAGGGTTAATGATGTTTACGTTTATACAAAAAATATAGATAATGATTGCGCCGAATTGGGTGTTAATATAGATTTTGATAATTATAAAAAAGGATCAATTGTAAATATAAAGGTTAAAAACCCAAAAGGTGAAATTGTATATACATACTCTCAATACTGCGAAGAGTGTTTTATGAAACACTCGTTAGATATTGAAAATGCCGAATTGTGGTACCCAAACGGATACGGTAAATCACCACTGTATAAATTGCTTGTAGACTGCGGCGGAGAAAACACAAAAGAAATTAACTTTGGAATACGAACCGTTAAAATAATGCAAATTCCCGATAAACCGGAAAGTGAAAATTACAATAAATGCATTGAATTAAAAAAATCCGAGTTTTCAAAATTGCGTGATAAAAACAAGGAATTTTCGGGTTTTGTTGTAAAAATAAACGGCAAAAAAATAATGTGCAAAGGCGCAAATTGGGTTCCGTGTGAGCCGTTTGACGGAAAAGATACCTCAAAAAAAATAACGTATCTTGTTGAAATGGCAAAACAATGCGGTATAAATATACTTCGCGTGTGGGGAGGAGGCGCATTTGAAAGCGAACATTTTTATAACGAATGTTCAAGGCTCGGAATAACCGTTGTGCAAGACTTTTTAATGGCATGCGGAAGCTACCCTGATGACGAACGGTGGTTTGTAGACCAAATAAAAAAAGAGGCTGAATATGCCGTTAAACTTATACGTAATCAGCCTTGCCTGTTGTGGTGGTGCGGTGATAACGAAAACGCAACAATGGTTACATATACCGATAAGGATTACGACGGAAGAAATGCGGCATTTAAAGCAAGCGCACCGGCTATATACAAATATGACCCTTACCGTGAATTTTTTCAAACAAGTCCGTTCGGCGGAAAGTATTATTCGTCAAACACAGTCGGTTTAACGCATAATACATATTTTATGAGCGATTTGTTTAAATATGCCGAAAATGAAAATATGCACGATTTTAAGCAAAAGTATAAACAGTTTAATGCACGCTTTATAGCGGAAGAGCCTGTATTTGGTGCTTGCTCGTACTTGAGCCTTAAAAAGTTTATGAATGATGGCGATATTTTTAATGATGACCTTAATATGTGGAAGTATCATACAAAAAACAATCCAAGTCTTTGTAAAACATTGCTTGAATATGTGATTGATATGGCAAAAAAACTTTTTGGCGACTTTAAAAACGGAAAAGACAGACTGTTTAAACTTCAATTTGTACAGTATGAATGGCTTACAATTAGTATGGAACAGGCAAGGCGTGAAAAAGGCTTTTGCGGCGGTGTTGTATTTTGGATGTTTAACGATTGCTGGCCTGCAGCGGCGGGATGGTCGCTTATAGATTATTATGGAATGCCCAAAGCGTCATATTATGCATTTAAAAGAATCTCAAAATATGTAATAGGTTCAATAGATTTAATCGATAACGAGTATAAAATAATGGTTTTAAGTGATGTACCGTCACAAAATATTAATGTTAAATGTATAAAATATTCAATAAAAGACAATACTGCCGAAACTGTTTTTGAGGGCAGTGTAAGCACCGACGAAAACAGAGCGGTAACCGCATACACATTACATAAAGACAGTGTTGGCGACAGAGAAATACTTGTTTTGGATATTTGCAATGAAAAAGGAAACCGTGACCGCTCTTTTGACAAACAAAACGGGCATGCCCTTGTACCTTGCAATGTTACTGTTAAAGATAATAAAGACGGCTGTTTAACCGTTACTGCCGCAAAATACGTACATTGTGTTGAACTTGAGGCTGACGCTGTGTTTGAAGATAATTATTTTTCGCTTATGCCGGGTGAAATAAAAAGCATATTTTACAATAATGCTAAAAACGAGACGGTTGATATTAATGTGAAAGGGTATACATTTGAGTAACCTTTATAATATTAAAAGTATGTAAAATATGTAAAATATGTAAAGAAATTTCATTTAAATATTTGTAAAATAATGATATAATTGAATTAAAAAAACATAAAAAGAGGTGTTTTTAATGAATTATACCGATATGGAGTTTATAGATTTTAAAAATAAACATCCCAATACAGTTTATTGTATTCGACAAAAATTTACGGGCAAAAATTGCCACAGACACGCATATTACGAAATAGAAATTGTGGTAAACGGCTCGGGGTCACATATTATAAACGGCAATCAATACAAAGAAAAAACGGGTGATGTTTTTATAATGCGCTTAACCGACTTTCACGAATTTAAACACGAAAAAGAAACCGAAAATTGGGTTATAGAAATTCCGCCCTCGTATATATCGGGCGAGCTTGCAAATATGATGATGCTTGTAAACGGTGATATAGTTACAAACCTTACCGGTGAAAGCTTTGAACACGCAAAAGATTTGTATTGTATGATTGAAAAATTAAACGATAAAAAAGATAAATTTTACGATTTGTTTAAACAAAATTTAACCGCATCGTTAATTCTTTATATTTTGGATCATACCGATAAAAACATATCGCGTAAATATTCAAGAGATAACGAAAGAATGAGAGATATTATAGAATATATTAATCAAAATATATCGTTTCCCGATTTAACAATAAACAGTATAGCGTCAAACTTTTATATAAATAAAGGGTATTTGTCGGCACTGTTTAAAAAGAATATGGGTATAACGCTTGTGGCATATATACGCAAAATAAGATTAAGCAATGCGTCTATGATGCTTGCAAGCACAAACAAAAAAATTATAGAAGTTTGCGAACTGTCGGGATTTAATTCAATTTCATCTTTTTTAAGAGAGTTAAAAAAAGAGTACGGTATATCTCCAACCGAAATGCGGCGCAAAAACGAAGGTAAAAATATAGACGTCGCTTTAAATACAAAACAGGAATAATTTGGGTTTTTGTATAATGTATATATAAAGTTTGTTAAATGTGATAATCAAATCATACAAAAT
>USKN01000115.1 GCA_900555295.1 uncultured Eubacteriales bacterium | reverse complement strand
CCATCCGGTACAAAAAGTAATTTCATACAAGGAGGAAATAGACAATGAAAACGCTCAGAGATGCGAAGATCGGTGAAACCGTCAAGGTTGTGAAACTTCATGGTGAAGGCGCGGTCAAACGCCGTATCATGGACATGGGGCTGACCAAAGGCGTCGAAGTGTACGTCCGTAAAGTCGCGCCGCTCGGCGATCCGGTCGAAGTCACGGTGCGCGGCTACGAACTGTCGCTTAGAAAAGAAGATGCCGGTATGATCGAAGTCGAAGTTGAATAGGAACAAAACGGAGGGGAAGCGATTCCCCTGATTTTCAGTTTTTCGGTTAGCATGCACTAATTAAATGACGAGCAGCTGCTGACCGACAGAAAGAGAGGAATTTAGAAATGAGTATCAGAATTGCCCTTGCAGGTAACCCTAACTGCGGTAAAACAACACTTTTTAACGCACTTACGGGTTCCAATCAGTTTGTAGGAAATTGGCCCGGCGTGACTGTAGAAAAAAAAGAGGGTAAGCTTAAACGTCACGACGGCGTAATTATTACAGACTTGCCCGGTATTTATTCGCTTTCTCCGTACACATTGGAGGAAGTTGTTGCAAGAAACTATCTTATAGGCGAAAGACCCGACGCAATTTTAAATATTGTTGACGGTACAAACCTTGAAAGAAACTTATACCTTACAACACAACTTACCGAGCTTGGTATTCCCGTTGTTGTAGCGGTAAATATGATTGATATAGTAAGAAAAAACGGTGACAAAATCAATATAAACGAACTAGCGCGCGAGCTTGGATGTAAGGTTATGGAAATATCGGCACTTAAGGGCACAGGTATTACAGAGGCGGCAGAAGCTGCAATTATGGCTGCCGAAAGCGGTAAAACCGTTCCTATGCATACATTCTCGGGTGTGGTTGAACACGCAATTGCGCACATTGAAGAAGCGGCTTTACACGATATGCCCGCAGAACAGCAAAGATGGTATGCAATTAAAATTTTTGAGCGTGACGAAAAAGCGCTTGCACAGCTCAACATTGACCCCAATGTACTTGCACACATCGACGAGGATATAAAAGCGGCAGAGCAAGAGCTTGACGACGATGCCGAAAGCATTATAACAAATGAAAGATACATATATATAAGCGAAATTATTAAAGGCTGCTACAAAAAGAAAAATGCGGGCAAGCTTTCAACCTCCGATAAAATTGACAAGGTTGTTACAAACCGCTGGCTCGGTCTTCCCATATTTGCGGCAATTATGTTTTGCGTATATTACATTTCAATGGTATCGGTAGGTTCTATGTCAACCGATTGGGCAAACGACGGATTGTTCGGCGACGGCTGGCACTTGTTTGGTATAGGCAGTGCCGCATACGGTGAAGTTGACGACGAATTTGCGGACGCACAAAGCGTTATAAACGGATACATTGAATACGCGGGCGATAATGGTGTTAATACCGACAAAGTTTTAACAGCTATCGACGCCGAAAGCGAAGATTTTGACGCCGACAAAGCAAAATCGGCTCTCGATAAATTTGTATCGGACGTTAAAAAAGAAAAAATTAATAAAGCAACATACACTGTTGTAGATGAAGAAACAATGGAAGACAGCGAAGAAACCGCAAAACTTGCCGACCTTACGGCTGCCGTTGAAACATACGATAAATACGGCTGTGAGGCTCCCGACCCCGCATATTACGGCGTATGGGTTCCGGGGGTTCCTGTATTGGTTGAAAATGCACTTTCGGATGTAAACTGTGCCGATTGGCTCTCGGGGCTTATATTGGACGGTATAGTTGCAGGTGTGGGCGCCGTTTTGGGATTTGTACCTCAACTGCTTGTACTTTTCTTACTCCTTGCATTTTTGGAGGCTTGCGGATATATGGCAAGAATTGCGTTTGTACTTGACCGTATATTCAGAAAATTCGGTCTTTCGGGTAAATCGTTTATACCTATGCTTATAGGCACAGGCTGCGGCGTACCGGGTATTATGGCATCACGTACAATAGAAAATGACCGCGACAGAAAAATGACAATTATGACAACAACATTTATTCCCTGCGGCGCAAAAGTTCCGTTTATTGCAATGATAGCCGGCGCAATATTCTCGGGCAGTGCGTGGGTTGCAACATCTGCATACTTTATAGGTATGGCGGCAATAATAATTTCGGGTATTATTCTTAAAAAGACAAAAATGTTTGCCGGCGATCCCGCTCCGTTTGTTATGGAACTTCCCGCTTACCACTTACCCACAGTGGGCAATATATTCAGAAGTATGTGGGAGCGCGGCTGGTCGTTTATTAAAAAAGCGGGTACAATTATTTTGCTTTCAACAATTTTTATTTGGTTTACAACATACTTTGGATTTGCGGACGGCAAATTTAAAATGCTCACGGAAGACCAAATCGACTCAAGTATTCTTGCAATTATAGGCAACGCCATTGCTTGGATATTTAAACCGCTCGGCTGGGGCAATTGGCAGGCAACGGTTGCGTCAATTACAGGCCTTGTTGCAAAAGAAAACATTGTTGGTACTATGGGTATTCTCTTTGGCGGTTCGGGTACCGTATACTCAAACCTTGCACACGAGTTTACAAATATTACGGGATATTCGTTCCTTGTGTTTAACTTGCTTTGCGCACCGTGCTTTGCCGCAATAGGCGCTATAAAACGTGAAATGAACAACACAAAATGGACTTGGTTTGCAATAGGTTATCAGTGTGTATTTGCTTATGCGATTGCACTTATGATAAACCAATTCGGCGGTCTCTTTACGGGCAATGTAAACGCATTGGGTCTTATTGCCGCAATTGCGGTACTCGCATACGGCATATATATGCTTTTAAGACCGTACAAAGAAGCAAACACATTAGAAACAGACATTAAAACAAACACAAAAACATCGGCTAAAGTTTGATAATATAATAATATAAAGAGATGAATTGGTTATGTTAGATAAATTAATTAATAATATGTCAACAATAATTATTTTAATAATTCTTGCAGTTATAGTTTATCTTATTATAAAAAAACTTATAAATGATAAAAAGTCCGGAAAATCATCTTGCGGAAACAATTGCGCACACTGCGCAATGGCAGGTAAGTGTCATCTGCCAAAGTAAAGATAAATAATACGTAATTTAAAAACCGCAAAAACATATCCGGCGGCAAACTCAAACGGGCAAAAGCAAGAGGCAATCTTGATTTTGTCCGTTTGTTTCATATTAAAAAAAATGATTACATATTAAAATTTGACTTTAAATTAAAATAGGTTTATAATATATGTAAAAAGCAAAAAAATTAAGAGAGGAGAGAACACACCGAAAAAAACAAAAAGAAAACAGTTAAAAAATCGGTGTGTGAAATGTTATGACAAAAATTGATATTTTCTCGGGATTTCTGGGTGCCGGCAAAACAACCCTCATAAAAAAATTAATAGACGAAGCATATAAAGGCGAAAAAATTGTGCTTATAGAAAACGAATTTGGTGAAATAGGCATAGACGGCGGATTTTTAAAAGACGCGGGCATTGAAATAAACGAAATGAACTCGGGCTGCATATGCTGTTCGCTCGTTGGCGACTTTGGCAAAGCGCTTAACGATGTGCTTGAAAGGTTTAACCCCGACAGAATACTTATAGAGCCGTCGGGCGTGGGAAAACTCAGCGATGTAATACGCGCGGTACAAAATATTGACGCAAAAGACGCGTGCCTTAACGGATTTACAACGGTTGTTGACGCAAACAAATGCAAAGTATATATGAAAAACTTCGGCGAATTTTTTAACGACCAAATAGAAAACGCAAGCTCGATTATTTTAAGCCATACTGACAATGTTTCGGACGAAAAACTTGCCGTATGCACACAGCTTTTGCGTGAGCATAACAAAACGGCGGTAATTGTTACCACACCTTGGACGGAGCTTGACGGTGCGCTCATACTTGAAGCTATGGAAAACAAAAACACAATTGCGGCAGAACTTGAAAAACTTGAACACGATGAACACGAACATCATCATCACGACCACGACGAGTGCGAGCACGAACATCACCACCACGACCACGGCGATGATTGCACCTGCGGCTGTCACGATCACGACCACCACCACCATCACCATCACCACGCAGATGATGTGTTTGACAGTATCGGTATGGAAACAACACACAAATACACCGATGACGAAATTAAAAATATACTTACATCTCTTGAAGATATGTCATCTTACGGAACCGTTTTGCGCTCAAAGGGAATTGTACCGGCAAGTGACGGCGGCTGGATACACTTTGACTATGTACCGGGCGAGCCTGATGTGCGCCGCGGCACACCCGATATTACGGGCAGAATTTGCGTAATAGGTGCCAAAATCAACAAAGACGAGATAAAGAAACTTTTTAACATTTAAGTTAAAATAAGTTAAAAGTGAAAAACCGAAAATACAATTATCGGTTTTTTATTATAAGTATATAAACAAAAAGGAGTTTTTAAAGTGGAAGTACCTGTTTATCTTTTTACGGGATTTCTCGACGCGGGAAAAACCAAAGCACTGCGTGAAACGGTTGAGGACGAGCGGTTCAGCGACGGTGAACCTACTCTTATTTTGCTTACCGAAGAGGGCGAAGAAGAAATAGATATAAATAAAATCCCCGGCGGAAACGCATATATTGAAATTATAAACAACGAAGCGGATTTTACCGTTGAAAACCTTACCAAATTAAAGAAAAAATACAAACCCGAGCGTGTAATGCTTGAAGCAAACGGAATGTGGCAGCTTGATACCATATACGGCAATATGCCTAAAGATTGGTTTATATATCAGGAAATATTTTTTGCCGAGTGCGCAACATTTGAAAGCTATAATGCAAATATGCGCCAGCTTGTTGCCGATAAACTGCAAACGTGTGAAATGGCAGTATTTAACAGACCTCTGTTAAATACCGACAAAATGAAATTTCACAAAATAGTACGCGGACTTTCACGCAGAGCGAGCATAGCGTACGAATATCCCGACGGGCGCCTTGAATACGACGAAATAGAAGATCCTCTCCCGTTTGATATAAACGCAAAAGTAATAAAAATTGAGGACAGGGATTACGCGCTGTGGTTTAGGGATTTTTCGGAAGAAATGAAAAAATACATTGGCAAAATAGTAAACTTTACCGCAATTGCCGCGCGCAACAAAAAGCTTGCCGCCAACGAAACTGTAGTGGGACGGCACGTAATGACCTGTTGTGTTGAGGATATAGCGTTTAAAGGTTTAGTTGCAAAACTGCCCGATAATGCACCCGAAATAAAAAACAAAGATTGGGTATCGGTTACGGGCAAGCTTGCGTATGAGTACAACGCATTGTACAAAAAGGACGGGCCCGTGCTTTACATAAGCCAAATTTGCCTTACCGATAAACCCGAACAAGAGGTTGCAACATTTTATTAATGCAAAAAATATTTTATACATAAATAAAGAGAGTGAAAAAAACGATGAACTGCTCCAATTTGTACAGACAGGAGAAAAGTTTAACTGGGATGCTTTCTTTAAAAGTATGAAAAGGTTCAATGCAGAGACAGAAGAATTCCTTGAATGGATGGAAATCTCAAAGACTGACTATCCGCAGGTTATGGGTGTTACACTTGCACTTTACAGATATGGTGTATATCAGGCGGCAGGCGGAAGAAACCAGGCATTTCTTGATATGGATAAGAAGCTCACAAGAATGGCTATGGAAGGCTATAAGAAGAAAGAGCTTGCGGCAAGGGAATACCGACACCGTGCTATGACGTGGGGTGTTCAGGCGGCATATTATACAGCACTTCCAATATGGCTGCTTAACTGCTGGGGTATAGTTACAATAACCGATATGTTAAGTATGGTATCAACAGAGATGGTCAATACAGAGGATAAACATCAGGCAATGCTTGACCTTGCATATCTGTATGAGAATATGATTATGCGTAACCGTTCTAATGGCGGCTATGAAACAGGTGTTGAAGCATTATGGCGTTATTGTGAGATGTTTAATATAGACATAGTTATTATGTATGTA
>USKN01000114.1 GCA_900555295.1 uncultured Eubacteriales bacterium | reverse complement strand
AAATTACAGGGCCTATTTGCACTCTTTTGAGGTATAAAACGGGATATCCCACCGCCTCGCACATTTTGCGTACCTGGCGGTTTCTGCCCTCGCAAATTATAATTTCAAGCTCACAATTTCCGCTCTCGGCACGCAATGCACGTACTTTTGCAGGGGCTGTTTTTTTGCCGTCTATTACAACACCCGATTTTAATTTTTCAATATCAAAACGTGTGGGCGTACCCTTTACCACCGCTATATACACCTTGCTTAATTTGTGCTTGGGGTGCGTTATTTTGTAGGTAAAATCACCGTCATTCGACATAAGCAAAAGCCCCTCGGTGTTATAATCGAGTCGACCTACCGGATAAAGCCGCGCCGATATGTCATCGGTAAGCGACATTACGGTATCGCGCCCATTTTCATCGCTTACGGTTGTTACAAATCCTGCGGGCTTGTTGAGCATTATATAATATTTTTTCTTTTCACATTCTGTTTTAATACCGTCCACACATACAACATCGCCCTCGCTCACCTTTGAGCCGAGCACATTTACAACTTTGCCGTTTACAGTAACTCTGCCGTCCTCAATAAGCTTTTCGGACGCTCTGCGTGACGCAACATTGCACATTGCAAGGTATTTTTGTAATCTTATTTGTTCCATACTTTAATCCTTAAATAAAAAATTGATAAATGATAGAAATGATAAAAATATAAAAAAATATGAAATTAGAAGCCGAAAATTTTAACCTTATATTTTCAACTCCTAATTTTGGAGAGGGTGTAGCAAAACGAAAGCGTTTTTCTACACCCTCTTTTAGGGGCTTTAGAAAAATAGTGCAGCCCCCTGACTTATATTATTCTATTATATCTTTATCGCCCATATACTTTTTCAATACATCGGGTATTGTAACGGTGCCGTCGGCATTCTGGTAGTTTTCCAAAATAGCCGCAACCGTTCTGCCTATTGCAACACCGCTGCCGTTGAGTGTGTGCACATACTGCGCTTTATCTTTGGGATTTCTTTTAAACTTAATGTTTGCACGGCGCGCCTGAAAATCCTCAAAGTTTGAGCAGGACGATATTTCAACATATCTGCCGTAACTTGGCATCCATACCTCTATATCGTATTTTTTAGCCGCCGTAAAGCCCAAATCGCCAACGCATATTTTAACAACTCTGTACGGTAATTTAAGCAATTGCAATACATGTTCCGCATCACGCGTAAGTTTTTCAAGCTCGTCATATGATGTTTCGGGGTCGGCAAATTTAACAAGCTCAACCTTGTTAAACTGATGCTGACGTATAAGACCTCTTGTGTCTTTACCTGCCGAGCCGGCCTCCGCTCTGAAACAAGCCGAGTAAGCAACGTGCTTAATAGGCAAATCGTCGCCGTTTAATATGCAATCTCTGTACATATTGGTAACAGGTACTTCAGCAGTCGGAATAAGAAAATATTCCGTTCCCGCAACTTTAAATGCGTCCTCCTCAAATTTGGGGAGCTGACCTGTGCCAACCATACTTCTTCTGTGTACCATATAGGGCGGAAAAATTTCTTTATATCCCGCTTCGGTTGTGTGAGTATCAAGATAAAAGTTTATAATTGCTCTTTCAAGACGTGCGCCCATACCTTTGTAAAACGTAAATCTTGTACCCGTTACTTTACCTGCCGTGGGTGCGTCCAATATATCCAAATCCGCGCCTATATCCCAATGTGCTTTGGGTTCAAAATCAAATTTTGTGGGTTCCATAAACTTTCTTATCTCCACATTATCGGCATCGGTATCACCGTCGGGGACGTCATCGTTGGGAATATTGGGTATTGAGTACATAATTTCGTCTATTTGAACATCAAGACCTCTTACCTTTTCATCATCCGCCTTTATTTCGTCGGATAATTCTTTCATTTCGGCAAATACGGGAGCTACGTCCTTGCCCTCTTTTTTCATAACGGGTATTTGTTTGCTAACCTCGTTTTGTTTGCTTTTAAGAGCTTCTACCTTGTAAAGAATTTCTCTTTTTTCGGTATCAAGCGCCAAAAGTTTGTCAATGTCTATATCCATTTTACGTCTTTTAAGCGCCGCCTTTACTATTTCAGGCTGTGTTCTGATTAATTTAATGTCTAACATAAATTTTTACTCTCCCTTATTTTATCTTATTATAAATGTATAATTGTGATTGTGTTAATGTTTGCACGTCAATTTGCGATACCGTTTGGCGCGCTTCGTCTTTTTTACCGCTCTCATAAAGCTTTAACGCGTTTACAAGTGTATCGGTAAGTTCTATGTTTGTCTTAAGGCTTTCAATATTTTGCAAATTCTCTTCGTTTTCTTTTTTTGTGCTGTCAAGCTCGCCGTTTAAGTGTTTAATGCTTTCCTCAAGCGTGCTGTTTACTTCGGTAAGCTCAACAAGGTTTTCTTTCATACCCTGACTTTCGGCTATTTTCTTTTCGTAATTATTTTGCGTAAGTCCGGCAAATAATATAAGCACCAAAGCGAACGAAAATAATATTGCAACATAAATCATTAAAAATTTTGTATTTTTTTTCATTTTATTATTCTCCTGTATCACATACTGTTAAACGCAAAAAATGCCGTTTTAAGAAACTTTTTGCTTTAAACGTGTATTTATATTACACAGTGCGAAAAAACTCATTACAAAGGACACATTTTTTACAAATATTTTTACGTTTTAATTAAAATTCATTAAACCGAACATTATCCGTTAAGCATTTCGGTTATGCGTTCAAGTTCATCATTTGAGTAATACTCAATTGTAATTTTGCCTTTTCCGTTTGAATTTGTAATTTTAACATTTGCCGCAAGACGCTCCGATAAACTTTTTTCAATTGCCGAAAACGCAAGTTTAACATTTAAGTCTTGCTTTTTGTTTTTTTTCGGTTTGATTTTTGTTTGCGCTTTAATTAACTTTTCAAGTTCGCGAACGCTCATTTCTTTTTCAACAGCAAGTTTTGCAAGCTGTGCGCAAAGTTGTTTGTCTACCCCCAAAAGCACTTTTGCGTGCCCTACCGTAAGTCTGCCGTCCGATAAAAGTTTTAACGTTTCATCATCCAAATTAAGCAAGCGCAATGAATTTGCAACCGCCGAACGGCTTTTGCTTACTTTAAGAGCCGCCTGTTCCTGGGTTAAATTAAATTCTTCCATTAAACGCTTGTATCCGAGAGCCTCCTCAACCGCATTTAAATCCTGTCTTTGAAGATTTTCTATAAGCGAAATTTCAAAAATTTCCTGCTTGTTTAATTCTTTTATAATTGCCGGAATGGTTTTAATTCCCGCTTTTTTGGCCGCGCGCCATCTGCGCTCGCCCGCAATTATACTGTAAAACCCGTTTTGAGATTTTGTAACAAGAATGGGTGTTATAACTCCGTGTTCTTTTATAGACTCGGCAAGCTCGTCTATTTTTTCGTCGTCAAAATATTTACGCGGCTGCTTAATGTTTGGTTCAATATCTATTATTTTTAGCTCGCATACAGAGTCTTTATCAACGGTATCACTGTTGTTTGAACCTCCAATATCGGGCGCGGTATCGCCGTAAAAAACGTCAAGACCTCTGCCCAAGCCCCGTCCGAGACCTTTTTTTGCCATAGTGTATTCAATCCTTTCAAATTTAGCTGTTAGCCTTTATAACCTCATGCGCAAGCTGCATATAGCTTTCGCATCCTTTTGAGGTTTTATCGTATACATTAATCGGCTGTCCGTAGCTGGGCGCTTCGCTTAAACGTACGTTACGCGGAATAACCGCCTTATAAAGCTTTGTGGGATAATACTTTTTAACTTCCTGTGCAACCTGTACCGATAAATTGGTGCGTGTATCAAACATAGTTAAAAGCACACCTTCAATTTCTATACGGGGATTTAGCTTTGATTTAACCGATTTAATGGTGCTTGTAAGCTGGCTCAACCCCTCAAGCGCGTAATATTCGCATTGAATGGGAATCATAATACTGTCGGCGCACACAAACGAGTTAAGCGTAATAAGTCCAAGCGACGGCGGACAGTCTATAATAATAAAATCGTAATCGTCACGAATTTTATCTACAGCCGTATTAAGCAAATTTGTTCTGTTTTCAGCCATAACAAGTTCAACCTCCGCTCCCGCAAGGTCAATACTCGACGGACATACAAAAAGGCGTTTATAATCGGTAGGCACAATAACATCTCTTATTTCACTGCCGTTTATAATAACATCGTAAACAGATTTATCAAGTTCTCTTTTTTCAATTCCCAATCCGCCTGTTGCGTTACCCTGCGGGTCGGTGTCTATAAGCAAAACCTTTTTACCCAAAGCGGCAAGACAGGCACTTAAATTAATAGAAGTGGTTGTTTTGCCCACACCGCCTTTTTGGTTTGCAATAGCAATGCATTTACTCAAAAAATCACCTGCTTTCATAAATTATCTTACCTATATATTGTACCACATAAATGTTCCACGTGGAACATTTTTTTTAAAAATTTAATGTTTTTTGTATTAATTCATAAAAAATATTTTATATTATAATCTATTTTTAACAACAATTTGCGACGTTTAGTTTAAAAATGTTCCACGTGGAACATTTTTAGCAAAAACGGCGCGGCAAAAGCCACACCGTCTTATAGGAGAAAATGATATTATAAAATATTACTTGTGAATTTTTATTGAATACTCATAATAATCTTTGTATTCTTTTTCGTCCGATACCGCATTTAAACCTTTTTGACGCAATGCATTAACGGTATTTTTAATTGCTTTTGTAAAAATACAAATGCTTTTAAGAGGTTTTGGCTTTTCGGGTTTAGTATTTTCTTTATTTTTGCTTTGATTTTCCTTCGGTTTAAGCATTTCGTCCACCAATGCGTCCGCCTCGCTTACATTAAGACCTTTTTCTAGTATAATATTAAGCGCTTTAATTTGCAAATCGGAGTTATCGAGCCTAAGCAAAGCCCGTGCGTGCCGTTCGGTTAAGTCATTATCTTTAATAATATCTCTTACTATTGCGGGCAGTTTTAAAAGCCGTACTTTATTTGCAACGGTAGACTGTGTTTTACCCACCTTTTCGGCAAGCTGTGACTGCGTAAGTCCGTACTGCGTTAAAAGCTTATTGTACGCCTCCGCCTCTTCAAGATATGTTAAATCACACCGCTGTATGTTTTCTATAAGCGCCACAAGTGCGCTGTCGCGTTCTTTAAAATCGCCTATAATTGCGGGTATTCGGGCAAGCCCTGCAAGATGCGCGGCAGGCGCCTTTCGCCCGTTACAAGCTCGTACTGCTTGTCTGATATTTTTCGCACCGTTACGGGCTGCAGTACACCGTATTGCTTAATTGAACGCGCAAGCTCGGTAAGCTGTTCGGTATTAAAAAACTTACGTGGCTGATGGGGATTTGCAATAATGGATTTTATGGGTATGTAAACAACCGTTTTGGTATTTGTGTTTTTGGAAAAAATACTTCCCTTTAATTTAACATCACTAATCATATATAACACCGCCTTGATTAAATGATATCATACAATATGCAAAAAGTAAACAATAATCGTTCGTTAAAAAAACACAAAATAAAGCATAAAAAAATAAAAACCGCTTAATTAAAGCGGTTCTTTTGACGGTTTTGGCGCTTTGCGCGGATATTTGGACGAAGTTTGTGATATTTTTTTTACCACAACCGCCTTATGATTTAAGTCGGTTCCCTCAATTTTATAATCGTAAATACCCTCAAGCTGTCCGCCCAAAATTTTAATTGCGTTTTTTGCAAGTTCGGCTTCTTCATCGGCTTTTGGTCCTTTTAAACTTACAAAGTACCCTCCCACATTAACAAACGGCAGACAAAGCTCTGCAAGCGTACTCATATTTGCAACAGCACGCGACATACACACGTTAAAATTTTCGCGGTATTCGTTATTTTTTGCCAAGTCCTCTGCTCTTGAATGAACGGCTTTAATATTATTTAATTCAAGCTCGTCGATAACCTCGTTTAAAAACGCAACACGCTTGTTTAAGCTGTCGGCAAGCACAACCTCCCATTCGGGACGGCATATTTTAACGGGCAGTCCCGGAAAACCCGCACCCGAACCTATATCAATTAATTTTATGCCATCTTCTTTAAAAATATGTTCAATTTCGGGTATAT
>USKN01000113.1 GCA_900555295.1 uncultured Eubacteriales bacterium | reverse complement strand
AAAATAATGAAACGGGTGCATTTGGTCATCCAAATAAAATAGGACAGAGGCGAATTTCAAAAGAGCTTGTAAAATTTATAAAAACCTTATGTAAATAAAAGTATTGGTGCAGCAAAATAATTTTGTTTTGCTGCACCCTTTTTTTATTGCCTTTTTATTTTTTGCCGTATAATGTGCGGTATTCCCTTGGCGAAAGCCCCGTGTTGGTTTTAAATGTGCGCGTAAATGCCGCACCCGAGTAAAATCCCGAATTTGAGCATACTTCCTGTATAGGCATATCGGGTTTGCCGCATAAAAGTTTTTTTGCTTCCTCAACCCTTAACCCCGTAAGATATTCTTTAAACGGCATATTAAGCGCTTGCTTTAACCGTTTGGATAAATACGGCGATGATACGTGGTTTAAGTCGGCTATTTGCTCAAGCGATATATCGTCTCTGAAATGGTCCTGAATGTATTTAATAACCTCCGTAATATCAAGCTTTAAGGTTGGCGCTTTTTTATCGGTGCAAGCGTTTGCCAAATTTATAAAATATGTCATAACTGCGTCGTCCGGTTTTTTTAGCAGGTCTTTTAAAAAGTCGCCGCTCGACTCGTAGGTAAAATCGGGATATTCTATACCTTTAATTTTAAGTACTTTTGTAAGTGTGCTAAATATTTGTGTGTACAGCACTTGCCTGTATTCGTATGATTTTTCTTTGTTAATTTCAAATATTTGCCGAATAAGCTCCTCGGCCTTGTCGGCATAATTTGCCATTATATAGTTAAACAAAGTTTTGTCGTGGCTGTCTATAGCCGAATACTCGCGATATGTGTGCGCACCGTTTGTTTGTATTCTGTCGGCATTTATTGCCTTGGTAAGGTTTGAAATTGCCGTTTGATGAGTAAGTCTTAATCCGTCAATACCCGGCTGTAAACCGCCCGTGCCAATGTATATGTTAAGTATTTCTTCGTCGGCTTTAAAAAGCGCCTTTATTTGATTAATTGTTTCTTCTATAGTTTCGTTTGTACAATTTTCATCAACATTTAACAGTAAGTACAGCGTGTTTCCCGTACTCGGCAGTCTGAATGTTGTAAATTTGTCGGTTAATACCGATTCTATTGCTATATAAAGCTCCGAATACAGCTGCGGTGTTATGTTTAGGTTATCTGAACGTGAAGATATTTTTACCGCAATTGAATAAAAGTAATCGTAATTAAATATGCTGCGGTAATCCTCCTCGTCCTCTACCTGCGATGCGGAATTGAGTACTTTTGTAATGTAACGTTGCTGACTTAACGGAAGTATTGTTGCAAGTCTGTCGGATAATTTGTTGTTTTGATGAACTAAATTTGTAATTGAATTGCTTATTCTCGATATTGTATCGTTTGTTTGCTCTCCGTCGGCGCCGTTAAACCCAAGCTCGCTTGCAATTTTGTTCCACGGCGACGAAAACTTTGCCGTTGCAAAAATCGAAAATATTAAAAGCAGCATTATCATTATAAATAACACTAAAATTGTATTTGTTTGCATATTACGGCTTTTAGATTTAATGTCATAATACGGTATGGCAACGGCATACGTGTACCCCAACAGTGAAAAATTGGGTTTTGAGCATATTATAAGATGTTTTTTGCCGCCGATATAGGAATCGGTTGTAAAATAGTAACGTCCGTTGTCGGTATAGTTTTTGCTTATATCCGCCAGCAAAAGCTTTTCTTTTGAGTTGCTTATACATTCGTCTGTTCCGTTTTTAAACATATAATGAATACTGTTGTCGGTAAAATGAAACTGCGTAAAATTATCAAACAGCATTTGCGCCTGTATATTAAATATAAGCAGTCCGCTGCCGTTTGTTGAAACGGGAGAATACAGCATAGGTATTACCGATTGATTTGCCATATATACCGTTTTGTTTGCATTTGTGGGCGAAAGCAGCCGCCGTGTGTTGGCTATAGGCTTGTTTTTGTATAAGTCCGCAAGCGTGTAGTCGGCATATACGTATTTGTTTGTAAAATAATCGTTGGTTGTAAAAACACCCTGTTCGCTTATAACAATGCCGGCTAAATTGTTTACCACAATAACACTGTCCAAAAACGGGTATTTTATAACGGTCTTTTTTAAAATTCTTTCCGATTCTATAATTTTTTGCGAGTTGTAAAAATCGTCGGGCGACGCGCAGTTTAACAAATCGTTTATGTACGACTCCTCCGACATATACTTTGCTTCCACATATAAATTTGAAAGCTTTTCTTCGGTATCGTTTAAAAAAGTATTCATATCGTTTGAGTACGTACCCGTAAGATAAGTTTGATACGATCCCATATAATAATCGTTAAGTATATACGAAAAAGAGGCACATATAATTACCGGAATTAATAAAATAACAAAAAATTTGTATATAATTTTTTTGTTAACCACTTTAAATTTTGAGTAAAAATTTTTCATAACCGTATCTCCGCTTAAAAATTACATTATTTTTTATCAATTGGTAAAATGTACCTAACAATAACCCGTATATGCCTTAATTGTGTATTCAGTATAGCAAATATTGCACATAAAGTCAAGAAGAAATTAAGTTTTGCAAATCAATAAATAAAAAGATTTTAAATAGGTTAAATTTTGCAAAAAGATTAAATTTTGCATATTGACGGCGTTAATGTTTGATGTTATAGTGGCTGTAAGGGAACAAACCCGGCGGTAAACAGGTAAAATTATACAAAAGCCTTTTTACCAAAAAATAACATTAAATCAGCGGTAAAAATTACCGCAGGAAAGGAGAACAAAATGGTATGAAAAAAGAAAAGCTAAAAAGAATTTTTGCCGTGGCACTTGCAGCCGTAATTACAGCAGGTACGTTTGCAGGATGTGCCGGCGGCGGAGATGGAAGCGATGACGGCAAAACACATATTACCGTATCGCCTTGGCCGGCAAAGGAGGGCGAGGAACTTGATATTCAAAATGCCGCTAAAGCAAAATTTGAAGCGGAAAATCCGGATGTTGTGGTTACGGGAGATCCTTGGAAATTTGATATTCAGTCGTTTTATCCAAAGGCGGAGGCCGGAATGCTGCCTACTGTATTTACAATAGCACTTACGGAAGCAAAAAAACTGTCGGACGGCGGATATTACCGCGATTGGACAAAAGTTTTAAAGAAATATGATATGTACGACAAGTTTTCGGATAAAGTTTTGGACCTTGTAAAAAATGATGACGGCGAAATGGTTGGCTGGCCGTGGAATGTATATATGTTAGGGCTTGCAGTAAACATTGATATGTTTGAAAAAGCAGGGCTTGTGGAAGCGGACGGAACACCAAAACAGCCTAAAGATTGGAACGAGCTTGCCGAATTTGCCGTAAAAATTAAAGAGGCAACGGGTAAATCGGGATTTAGTCTGCCTACATCAAACAATCAGGGCGGATGGATATTTACAAATATTGCCTGGTCGTATGGTACAAGTTTTATGAAAAAAACAAAGGACGGTAAATGGAAAGCAACATTCGACAGTGATGAATGTGCCGAGGCTCTTCAGTTTATTAAAGACTTAAAATGGAAATACAATGTACTTCCCGAGTCTACAATTACAACTAACAACGAAATTAACCAAAACTTTGCCGTAGGCAACACCGCAATGGCAATTGCGTCCGACGGTATAAGCGGCAGCGTTGCAACATACGGTATGGATCCCAACTCACTCGGATTGGTTGCAATACCTGCAGGTCCAAAGCGTCACGTAGCGCTTTTGGGCGGTTCAATATTTGTTGTTGCAAACAATGCAACCGATAAACAAATGGATGCCGTTGTAAGATATTACAAGAGAACATATAATCCTTTTGCAAATGATACTTTAAAAGAAAATAAAATTACTCAGCTTAAAAGACAGGTTGAGGCAAAACAGGCTGTAGGCTCATATACAATGAGTTTGTGGAAAGATAATACCGATAATACAAAAATGCAAAGAGAACTTATTGACGAGTACAGAAACATTAATGTAAATCACGTACGTCTTTATAATGAAGCCCAAGATAACAAGAAAATAGAAGTACAATCGGAAGAGCCTGTATGCGCACAGGATTTATACGGAGTTTTGGATAATTGTATACAAAAAGTACTTACCGATAAAGACGCCGATTGCAAAGCAATACTTAAAAAAGCAAATTCCGATTTTCAAACAAACTTCTTGGATAATATAGCTTATTAATTTAATACAACTTCCGCAGGCTAATGTAAATATTGCTTGCGGTTAAGGAGGAAATGAATTTTTATGAAGTCGGGAAAAAATAAACTTAAACAAAAAACCGGGATTATGTGGATATTAAATGATGTAAGAGCGTGGCTTTTGCTTTTGCCGCTGGTGCTTGTATTCTTTTTATTTGTATGGCGCCCAACCGTAATGGGAGCATATTGGTCGTTTTTTCAAATGAAAGGATATAAACCTGCGGGATTTATTGGATTTAGAAACTATATACAAGTTATAAAAGACACACAGTTTTGGCCTACAATGCTAAATACGCTTAAATACGTATTTTGGTCGCTTATACTCGGTTATTTGCCGCCGCTTATAATTGCCATAATGGTAAATGAAATGGTGCACTTTAAAAGCGGATTTAGGATGCTTATATACTTGCCCAAAGTTTTGCCCGCCGTTGCGGTAATGCTTATGTGGTATTTTATATATTATCCCAACGAAACGGGACTTTTAAACTCGGTGCTTGTATCTATGGGTATGAAACCTTACGGTTGGCTTAACGACCCCAAACACGTTATTATGCTTATAGTAATAGAAATGACGTGGAAATCATTCGGCGGCACAATGCTTATGTATTTTGCGGCACTGCAGGGCGCCTCACGCGAGCTTTATGAGGCGGCAACGCTTGACGGTGCGGGGATACTGCAAAGGGTGCGCTATGTTACAATACCGCAAATAGGCGGATTGCTGCTTTTAACATTTGTAAGCCAAATTATAAGCGTGTTCCAGGTTTTGGAACAGCCTATGACAATGACGGGCGGCGGACCCGACGGCGCGTCGATATCGGTAGGGTATCAGCTGTATAAGTACGGTTTTGTATCGGGCAGAGTAGGACACGCAATGGCGCTTGGCGTAATAATATTTGTTGTACTGCTTGTAATGACGGTATTTTACTTTAAGCTTGAAAAACGCGTAAACGATCAATAAGGAGGCGGCAATATAATGAAAAAATTTACAGATAAAGAGGCAGGCGTAATTAATGCGTCCGACCTTAAAACCGCCAAAGGTAAGTTTGCGTATTGGCTGTTTTTTGCAATTCTTGTGCTTTGCTGTGTTACAACGGTTATACCGTGCCTGTGGACCATACTTACGGCATTTAAAGATACACAGGAAATTTATAAAGAATTTACATTCTTTCCCAAAGATATGTCGTGGGCAAAAATTACAACAAGAATTACACAGTCGTGGAAACAAATGTCACTCGGTCAAAGTATGATAAATACAATAGGTATGTCAATAGGTATGCTGCTTTTTACAATACTTATTGACGGTTTTGGCGGATACGTGCTTTCACGTCTTAAACCAAGAGGCACAAAGTTGGTGCTTGCGCTTGTTTTGTGGACTTTAATGATGCCGAGCCAATTGCGTACGGTACCAAACTATATATCGTATATGAGTTTTCCGTTTGCGTCGGGAAATCACGGTATAAACATACTCAATACATATTGGCCTATGTGGCTCGGCGCGGCAACGGGTGCGTTTAACGTGTTGTTATTTAAATCAAGCTTTGACGGTGTATCAATATCGCTTGTTGAGGCGGCACGAATTGACGGCGCCGACGATATGAAAATATTTTATAAAATAATAATTCCACTTTCAATGCCTGTTATTATTTATATATCTATTAACATATTAAGCGGTGCGTGGTCAGACTTTTTTGGACCGTACCTTGTGCTTAAAGACGTTAAAAAAATGACAACACCCGTAATGCTGTTTCTTGCAAAATCGGACGCAACCATACAAATGAATACATATTTAATGGGTCTTATATTTGCAAGTATACCGCCGTTTATAATATTTGCACTGTTTCAGGATAAAATTATGGGCGGTGTAAATATAGGCGGAGTAAAAGGTTAATATATTTAAAAATTTAAAAAATTATAAACAAAATTAAA
>USKN01000112.1 GCA_900555295.1 uncultured Eubacteriales bacterium | reverse complement strand
GGGGTACCAAAGTATGAATATAACATTAAATAAAGATAAATCAATCGGTAAAGTTTTATATATAGTTGAAGGCGGAAAAACGGAGCCGTATATTCTGCACAAGCTTTTTACAAAAGTGTTTGACTATCAGGTTGAAATGATTATACGAGATAAAGGGTATCGAAAATATAATTCTAAAGAGAATGCAACATCACAAGTATTTATTATTAATGCAGAAGAAAGTAACATTAAAAACATTAATAAAGACAATGAATTTTTAAATAGTTTATTTGGAGAACTTATTGAAAACTACGATTTTGATATTGACAATTCCGCGATATTTTATTTGTTTGACAGGGATAATCAGTCTAACACAGATTTGGAAATGATAAAAAAATTAATTGGTTCTCTTACAAACTCCAGAGAAAACAAAAATTATCTCCGACAAGGATTATTGCTGTTAAGTTACCCGTCAATTGAAAGTTTTACTTTAAGCAATTTTTATAAAGATAGTTTTTCTGAAAAATTTAAGCTCGGTGATGATTTAAAACACTTTCTTCACGATAGCAATATTAATCACCAAAAAATTACAGAAGATACATTGATTATTGCAACAAAAGAATTATTTAAGTCTTTTTTCATTATGGGTATAGATAATTACAATATTGATAACTTTGGTGATTGCAATATGGGCATATTTAACTATGAGGAAAGCATTTTTTCCAAAGAAGAAGTATATCGGGCATTAAGTTTGGTTTGTATATCATTAATTGATTTAGGGTTAATAGATATTATATAAAATAATGAGAATTTTGAAGTATCAGATAATCATTTACACTTTAATTATATCTCCAATAATGTTAAAAATCACACGAAACCATTTGAATATTAATGTTTTCGTGTGATTTTTAAAACAATTCTTTTTATTTGCAAATTATATTTTGATATAAAGAATAAAAAATTATTCTGCATTACCGGCTTTACTGTGAAAAACATCGGCAACTTCGGTTATGGATATATACGCGTCGGGGGCGATGTTGTGGACAATGCTTTTCATTTTGGCAATTTGAAAACGGTTTATAATAATATATATTACCGTTTTATCCGTACCCGAATAATATCCGCGCGCATTAATGGTGGTCATTCCGCACTCAAACTCTTTTGAGAGTGCCGCGCATACGTCATTGGGAGTATCGGTTATAATAAGCGCCGCTTTTGAACGGTCGATACCCTCTACAATAAAATCTATTGTTTTAAGCGCCGCACCGTATGTAACTATTGAATACAGAGGTAAAATCCAACTGCCCATTATAATACCGCATATTATATAAAGCAAGGCATTGTATACCATTACAAATGTGCCTACGGTAATGTTAAGCGATTTTGCAAATATTACGGCAAGCACTTCTATGCCGTCCATTGCGCCGCCGCACCTTATGGCAAGGCCGCTCCCTATACCCGAAATCATACCGCCGAACAGCGCGCAAAGCAAAAGGTCGCCGCCGGCAAGAGGTGAGGCAATGCTTACATCAATCGGCAATATATCTGTAATAAGCCACGATGAAAGCGAATAAATTACAACGGTAAATGTTGCGTTTACGGTAAATGATGCGCCTTGTTTTTTAAGTCCGAACAAAAAAAGAGGAATATTTAAAACAAGAAGAAAAAACGAAAGGCTGAAAATAGGCGGAGTTATTTGCGCAAGCAGTATTGATGTACCCGATATGCCGCTGTCGTAAAGCATTACGGGCGCAATAAACATTGTAACGCCTATTGCGTTTATTACTCCTGCAATAAAAAGCCCTATTAATGTTTTTGGGTTTATTTTTTTAAATATGCCTTTTATTTTGTTCATTTATATTCCTCCCGTTATATATTGTTTGTATGTTATTCGTCTATCATTCTGTAGCCTACGCCGAGTTCGTTTATTATGTAGCTTGATTTACCGGGTTTTACTCCGAACTTTTTGCGGATATTTGCCATATTTACCTGCAATTTTTTTACGGCACCCATATCGTTTGTACCCCATATTTTGCGAATGATTGATGTATACGTTAAAACTTTGCCCGCGTGTTCCGCCAAAAGCGATACAATGTTATACTCTGTTTGTGTAAGACGTATTTCATTTTTATTAAGCGTAACGCTTCGTTTATCGTAATCTATTGACAAATCGCGTATTGTAAACGACTTGTTTGTTCCGTCCTTTGCAGGTTTGCGCGTGTTGCGTATTGCGGCGCGCACACGTGCCAAAAGCTCTGCCGTTCCGAACGGTTTTGTAATATAATCGTTTGCTCCCGTATCCAGCGCTTCAACCTTATCGTTTTCATCGCTTCTTGCCGATACCACAATAATGGGTACGGCAGATGTTTGACGTATCGTTTTTATAAAGTCCGTTCCGTCACGGTCGGGCAGTCCCAAATCAAGCAAAACCAAATCGGGTACGTGAGATGAAAACATCATAATACCGCTTGTGCAATTATCGGCGGTTATTACCATATAATTGTTTGCACAGAGTATTGTTTCGGTAAAAGTGCGTATGTTTGCTTCGTCCTCTATTAATAAAATTTTGTATTTATTATTACTCATTGTTAAAGCCTCCGTAAAAATAATACATATATAATAATTATATCATATTTTACGGCAAAAAAACAGTAAAGATAACATAAATATTGTTAAAAATTTCATTTAAATTTCTTGACAATTATAATAAATATGTGTATAATAACAGTTAAGAGCCGAAAGGGAGTAGCAGGCGAATTTAAAATAAATTCGTTTCTTGGGCGTCAGTACGGTATAAGGTTTTTTATACCCGCTCAAGGATTAAACAGCAAGACTTTTGCCGATGTATTTATAAGTATCGGGCAAAGGTCTTTTTTAAGTTAAATATGTATTATAATAATATATATTAATTTTTTATGCGGAGGAATGAAAATGAACGAATTGTTTTACTACGTGTTTAATATTACCTGGCAGCACGTTGCAATGTGGATTGTGGGAGCTGTTTTAATTTATCTTGCAATTAAAAAGGATATGGAACCCGCGCTTTTGTTACCTATGGGGTTTGGTGCAATTCTTGTAAACCTTCCTATGTCGGGCGCTGTTACGCAAATTTATGACGGTGTTAAAGAAATAGGCGCTATAGACGTTTTGTTTGACGCAGGTATTGCAAACGAATTGTTTCCGCTTTTATTGTTTGTGGGAATAGGAGCAATGATAGATTTCGGACCGTTGCTTTCAAATCCAAAACTTATGATATTTGGTGCGGCGGCACAGTTTGGTATATTTTTTACATTAAGCCTTGCGTCGTATATAGGATTTGACATAAAAGACGCTGCGTCAATTGCAATTATCGGTGCGGCTGACGGACCTACATCAATATTTGTTGCAAACTATTTCAACTCAAAATATTTGGGCGCAATAATGGTGGCGGCATATTCGTATATGGCGCTTGTGCCTATAGTACAGCCGCCGGTTATAAAACTTTTAACCACTAAAAAAGAACGTCTTATAAGAATGCCGTACAAACCCGCGGCTGTTTCAAAAACGGCAAAAATTTTGTTTCCTATAGTAATTACGGCAATTACGGGTATTGTATCGCCCAGAAGTGTGGCGCTTATAGGCTTTCTTATGTTTGGTAACTTAATACGTGAATGCGGAGTGCTTAACGCGCTTTCCGAAACGGCGCAAAAAACGCTTGCAAATCTCGTTACATTGTTTTTGGGTATTACAATTGCAACCAAAATGCAGGCGGCATCGTTTTTAACGGTTGAAACGCTTATGATTTTGGCTCTCGGTCTTGTTGCATTTATATTTGATACGGCAGGCGGAGTTGTGTTTGCAAAAATTATTAACCTGTTTTTAAAGAAAGACTCAAAAATCAATCCTATGATAGGCGCGGCAGGTATATCGGCATTTCCTATGTCGGCACGTGTAGTTCATAAAATGGGATTAAAAGAAGATAATCAAAATTTTCTTCTTATGCATTCGATAGGTGTTAATGTATCGGGTCAAATTGCGTCGGTTATTGCAGGCGGAATGATTTTAAATTTACTTGGATGAGGTGAGCTGTTATGAATTTAAACGCTTTGTTGAGTACATTGCCCATTATGGCAAAAGGTATGCTGGGAATATTTATTGTAACGGCTGTAATAGTGCTGTGTATGATTGTTCTTGTAAAGTTTGTTAAGGATAGTCCGAAAGAACAATAATTAAAATAAAGCAAAACGGTGTGCGGTAAAATATTTGCATTTTGCCGCACACCGTTTTTGTATTCTTTTAATTACATAAATCTTCTGCAATGTTTACAACATTGCCCGCACCGATGGTAAGCACAATATCGCCCGGTTTAACATTATCTTTTAAATACTGTTCAATTTGTTCAAAGGTGGGGATATAAACCGCATTGGCAATATTATCGGCAAGCTGTTTTGACGATACAATTCCCGTATCTTTTTCACGCGCCGCATATATATCGGCTATTATAACATTACCCGCATTTGACAGCACGCTTGAAAATTTATCAAAAAGCGCAAGCGTACGTGTGTATGTGTGGGGCTGAAATACAGTCCACATATTATTATATTTTAAGTTTTTTGCGGCCTTTAACGTTGCCTCTATTTCGGTGGGGTGGTGCGCATAATCGTCTATAACAAGTGCGCCGTTAAGCATTCCTTTTTTTTCAAATCGGCGCTTTGTACCCGTAAATGCTTCCAATCCCTCTTTAACATATTTGATGTCAATACCCAGCGCATACGCTGCCGCCGCGCAAGCCGCCGCATTTGATACGTTATGAATACCCACAACGTTTAAATTAACATCGCATAATTTTTCGTCTTTATGATAAAGCTTAAAATGCGGATATCCAAAATCGTCAAAGGTTATATCTTTTGCGGTAAATTCACCGCCTTTTATACCAAAGGTGTATACGGGCGCTGTAACACCGTTTATGCAATCGAGTGCGTTTTTGTCGTCGGCACTCACCACAAGCGCACCGTCTTGCGGTACAAGACGTGCAAAATCGGTAAATGCGCTTTTAATATCGTTTATATCTTTATAATAATCGAGGTGGTCTTCGTCTACGTTTAATATTATTCCCACTGTGGGAAAAAACTTTAAAAAGCTTCGGCAATACTCGCACGTTTCGGTAACAAAATAATCTTTTTTGCCTATTTTGTAATTGCCGCCGAGTATATCAAGCTCGCCGCCTACCATTACGGTAGGGTCGAGATTTGCTTTTATCATTATATAGCTCATCATAGATGTGGTGGTGGTTTTGCCGTGTGTACCCGCAACCGATACGGCATTTTTATAATCCTTCATAAGCCGTCCCATCATTTCGGCACGGTCTATTGTTTCAATTCCTTTTTTACGAGCCTCTTTAAGCTCGGGGTTATCGTCTTTTACCGCCGCGGTATACACAACAAGGTCTTGATTTGTTATATTTTGAGCGCTATGACCTATAAAAATTTGAGCGCCGTGTTTTTTAAGCTCACGGGTTATTTTTGTATCGTTTGTATCCGAACCCGATACTTTTACCGAGTTGCTTAAAAGAGCGCGGGCAATAGCGCTCATACTTATTCCGCCTATACCTACAAAATGTACAAATGAATAATGCTTCATTAAATTTACACCTCTAAATAAAATTTGTTTCGTTTATATATTATACACCCAAATAATGTAAAAATAAATAGCAAATTATATATTTTTTCAAAAAAACAAAAAAACGTAATTTTACATAAATTATAAGCCGTAATTAATAAAAAAACACAATAACTATGTATATTTTTTACCTAAAGGGTTTACAATATTTTCATCAGGAGGTGTTACAATGGAAATCACAGATATAAGAATACGTAAAATTGACGCAGACGCAAAAATGAAAGCGGTTGTTTCGGTTACCTTTGATAATTGCTTTGTTGTTCACGATATCAAGGTAATAGAGGGGCAGGATAAAATGTTTATAGCTATGCCGAGCCGAAAAACTCCCGACAATGAGTTTAAGGATATAGCGCATCCCATAAATATTGAAATGCGCGAAAAACTGCAAAACAGTATAATAGAAAAATACGAGTCGGTAAAAATTGCGGAAACGGAGTAGCCGAAAGATTGCAAAAAATATTATGCAGCGGGAAATCGGTGTTCAATTCTCCTATGCCCAAAGAAAAAGAGGGTGTAGCAAAACGAAAGCGTTTTTCTACACCCTCTTTTAGGGGC
>USKN01000111.1 GCA_900555295.1 uncultured Eubacteriales bacterium | reverse complement strand
CGTAAAGTCGCAGGCATACTGACGTATGTCAAGACTGACAACGAAGAAAAGGCTGTTTTTTCAGCGTTGTGAGCGTGTTCGGATATTGCAACATCTGCCTATAGTTTAAATTGTGTTTAATAACATTCTTTTAACACGTTTAATATGTCGTTTTCGTCCATTTGCTTATATCCTCCGCCCAATACGCACGAGTTTGCAATTTTGGGGAGCATATCCTCACTTGCGCCGAGTTCTCTTAATGTGAGCGGAAGTCCTAGTGCGGTTATAAATTCGCAAAGCTTTTCAATTCCCGCATTTGCGGCATCTGTTTTACTCATACCGTCACAAGGTATATTCCATACATTTTTTGCAAATCTTACAAATTTATCTTCGCCGTATTTTAATATATATTTATAATAGGGTACAGATATTGCGGCAAGACCCGCTCCGTGTGCACAATCGGTATACGCGCCGAGCTGATGTTCTATCATATGAACCTCCCAATCCTGTTGTTTGGAAAGTCCCGTTATTGTGTTAAGTGCAATTGTTGCACACCACATAATATTACTGCGCGCCTCGTAATTTTGAGGTTCCTTTACAGCAATTAACGCACTGTGAATGAGCGAGCGCATAACACCTTCTAAAATGTAATCGGTTGTGTTGTCATCATCTCCCGAAAAATACTGTTCCATTAAATGTGACATTGTATCAAATATACCGCTTACCATTTGATATTTTGGTACAGTATATGTGTATTCGGGGTTTAAAATTGAGAATTTCGGGTAAATATCCGGACCGAAAACTCTGCCGTTTTTAAGCATTTTTTCCTCGTTAGTTATAACCGAGCCGCCGTTCATTTCGGAACCCGTACCTGCCATTGTAAGTATCGCACCTACGGGAACGGTTTTGTTATCAACAGGCTTAAAATCAATCCAATACTTTTGCCAGGGGTCACAGTCGCAATATGCCGAAACCGAAATACCCTTTGCACAGTCTATTACCGAACCGCCGCCGACAGCCAAAATTAAATCAATGTTATTTTCTTTAACCAGGCGTACGCCCTCCAGCAGTTGAGAATATGACGGATTTGATTTAATACCCGAAAGCTCGGTTATGTTTTTTTGAGCCGAATTTAAAATGCTGACAATTTTATCATAAAGTCCGCTCTTTTTAACAGAACCCTTTCCGTACATCAAAAGCACGTTTTTGCCATAATTGTTTAATTCGGCCGATAAATTATCAAGAGAATTTTTTCCAAAATAAATTTTTGTTGGATTATTGTAATTAAAATCATACTTCATTTTAGTTTTCCTCCTTATTGACAGTAAGTTTTTATTGTGCTATACTTGTACCATAATTATTATATCACTTACGGTATATACTATGTCAAGTACTTTTTGATTTTTAATAAGATAACGCTTGGAGGAAGTAAAAATGCAAAATATTACAACACCGCTGGATATAAACCAAATAAAGCAGCTTAAAGCAGGTGACGCGGTAACAATAAGCGGAATAATTTATACGGGACGTGACGCGGCGCATAAACGTATGTGCGAAGCAATAAAAAACGGCGAACAGCTGCCGTTTGACGTAAAGGGACAAATTATTTATTATGTTGGACCCTGCCCGTGCAGAGATGACCAAATTATAGGCTCTTGCGGACCTACCACAAGCGGACGTATGGACGCATACGCACCCGAGCTTATAAAACTCGGGCTTGCGGGAATGATAGGAAAGGGATTACGAAACAATGATGTTATTAATGCTATGGTTGAATACGGCAGTGTGTATTTTGGTGCAATAGGGGGTGCCGGTGCTCTTATTTCAAAGCACGTTTTAAAAAGCGAAGTGATTGCGTATGATGATTTGGGTACAGAGGCGGTACGTAAACTTACGGTTAAAAATTTTCCCGCAACCGTTATAATAGATTGCAAAGGAAATGATTTATATAAAATTGGCAAAAAAATTTATGCCCAAAAATAAAAAAGTAAAAAAACAGTTGAATTATTTATAAAAGTGTAGTATAATACAAATATATGTACAAACTATATGTGTTGCGGGAGGTGAAATAATTATGGCATCGGTAACAAAAGATACTATAATCGCAGATGTTCTTAAGATTGATGCCGATACAGCTCCGTTTTTCCTTGAAATCGGTATGCATTGTCTCGGTTGTCCGTCGGCAAGCGGCGAAACCATTGAAGAAGCTTGTATGGTTCACGGTGTAAATCCTGATGAACTTTTGGCAAAAATCAATGATTTTATAAAAGATAAATAATTTTTGCGTTATTATACGTTAAAACGGCTGTTCGCTGTGTGTTAATAATATTTTTTATAACACATTGCGAACAGCCGCTTGCTTTTTACGGATTGTATCAGTCAAATACAATTTTTTTGTATATTTCGGGTATTATGCGGTTATCTGCTTTAAAAATTTGGGGGTCTATATCGTCAAACATTCCCCAATGAACAGGTACGGAATATTTTGCACCGCATTTTTTTGCAAAGTGTGCCGCATCATAAGCGTTCATATTATTTCCCCATCCGTTTATGGGAACAAACACAGCGTAAATATCGTTTGGAAGTGACTTTAATATATTGTCATTATAAAGTGTATCACCCGTTACATAATATTTTTTGCCTTTGTGTTCTATTATTACTCCAAATGCCGTCGGTTCGGAATGATATGCTTTTACACCTGTAATTGTAACATCTTTTTCCGTCCAGCGCGTGTCAGGTTCAAACACTATATAATCATTGCTGCGTGTTCCGGATTTTTTAACGCTGTCGTGAGCGTCGGCAGAAAGAATTACGTGTATATGTGTGTTTTCGTTTACAAAATACGGCAGTGTTTGAGGATCGGTATGGTCGAGATGATTATGTGTAAGCACAAGTATATCGGGTTGTATTTTTGTAAATTTTTCATCTGCGGGAACTCTGCGTTTTGATTGCGGACTTAAACTTGCACATATATCCGAAAAATACGGGTCGACCATAATTTTTATATTATCCGTTTCAAATAAAAGGCCTGCTTGTCCGAGCCAAGTAATTTTCATATTTTAAAACTTCCTTTCGTTTAAATATAATGGTATTTGTTTCTCTTTGCAATTATAAAAGCAACAGATATAATAAAAGCAAATATTTCGGCAATTGTAATTGCAAGCCATATACCGTCGTTTCCTATAATTACAGGGAGAATTAAAACCGCCATTGCCTGGAATACCAATGTGCGCAAAAATGATATTGCCGCTGATACTCCGCCGTTATTAAGAGCCGTAAAAAATCCCGATGTAAAAATATTAAATGCCGAAAATATAAATGCATAAGAAAACAGGTCAAATGCACGGCAAGTTATATTAAATACATTTTCGTTGTAACCTACAAATAAATGTGCAAGGGGTTTTGTTAATATTCTTGCTGTAATCATAAGCAGTATACCTGTTATACACATCAGCACGCTGCTTTTTTTAAGCATATTTTTAAGCTCGCCGTTGTTTTGCGCACCGTAATGATAACTTACAATGGGGGCACTGCCTATTGAATAACCAATGGCAATTGCTATAAAAATAAATTGAACATACATTAAAACTCCGTATGCCGATACTCCGTCCTCGCCTATAAGGCGCATAAGCTGAAAGTTATACAACATTCCAACAATCGATGATGATATGTTTGTCATAAATTCAGACGAGCCGTTTGCACACGCCGCAAAAATAAGTTTTGCATTAAATTTTGTTTTTGTAAGATGCAAAAGACTGCTGTTTTTGCGTGCAAAATATATAAAAGGTATAAAACCGCCCACAACTTGTCCTATACCCGTTGCAAGCGCTGCGCCAAAAAGTCCCCATTTAAAAACAACCATAAACAAAGCGTCGAGCAGTGCATTAACAACACCCGCAGCAACGGTAACCGCAAGACCGAGGTGCGGTTTTTCGGCCGTAGCAAGAAAACTCTGAAAAACATTTTGCAGCATAAATGCCGTTGTAAACGCAATTGCCGTTGCCCCGTATATTACGCATTTATCCGCCATTTCATCCGTTGCACGCAAAAATTTTGCCGCAGGTCTTATAAAAAGTATTCCCGGTATTGTAAGAACAACACCCATGATTATTGTAAAATATATCATCATTGTAAAGCATTGGTTTGCCTTTTCGCTGTCGCCGCTGCCGAGTATTTTGGCAACAAGGGCGCTGCCGCCCGTACCTACCATAAAACCCATACCGCCTATTATCATTATAAAAGGCATTATAAGGTTTAGAGCCGCAAATTCTTTGCCGCCCACAAAATTTGAAACAAACAAGCCGTCAACAACAACGTAAATCGATGTAAAAATTATCATAATAATCGACGGAAACACAAACCTTAACAGTCTTTTATAGGTAAAGTGTTCCGATAGTCTTATTTTCATTTAATCTGCTCCTTAATTAAACCATTCTTTTGCATATTCTCCTATTATGGGAACAATGTTTCTTATATTAACACCTGTTGTATTTACGCAAAGATTGTAATTGCTTTTATCACCCCACTTATTAAGCGCAACCAAATCATAGTTGTTTGCACGTATTTTATCTATTTGTTTTATTTTTTTCTCCATTTCTCTGTCGGTTAAATTTTCATCTTTATGTGCGCGCGTTTGACAGCGTTCTATTCTTGACTTCATATCGGCATACACAAATATTTTAAACGGGTTTAAATCCGATAAAACAACATCTGCGCATCTGCCTACAATTACGCAATCGCCTTTAAGCGCAAGTTCTTTAATTATTTTGTGTTCCTGCACCAAAAGCTGTATACCTGTATTTACGGGAGATGCAAAGTGTGCAAATGTGTGTGAGTAGGTAATGGAATATTGTTTTGCAATATCGCTGTCAAGCATACGCTCAACATAATTTTCGTCAAGTGATGTTTTAGACGCAATTTCGGATATTATTTCGCGGTCGTAGTATGCAATGTTTAAAAAGTCGGCAAGACGTTTGCCGAGTTCTCTTCCTCCGCTGCCAAACTCACGGCTTACTGTAATTATTTTCATTGTTGTTTCCTCCGTTTCTAAATATAAAGTGTTTTAATAATTTTGTATAACATTATGTGCGGTGCGGTTTTTTTAATATTGTCACCGTAGTAAACAGGCAATCTGCCTATTTCTTTGTCACCGTTATAAACAACAACCTCACCGGCGGTACTGTTTTTCTTAATTGGCGCTTTTGGCTGATTTTTTATTACAACTTCTTTTTTGATTTGAGGCGGTGTGCTTTTTTGGTATATGTATTTAAAGTCCTGTGCGGTTACTATACTTACGTTTTTTTTATCGGCTTTTTCAATGGGGAGTTTTTTTAGCGTTTCACCGTTTTTTACAACGGTTGTGCTGTTAAATGTTGAAAAACCGTAATTTAAAAGCTGTGACGCGTCCTTTACTCTGTCTTTTGATGTGGGGGATGCCATTATTACGGCTATTAAATGCAGATTACCGCGTTTTGCCGTAGCGCTTACACAAAACTTTGCCTTGTCGGTACTGCCTGTTTTAAGTCCTGTTGCACCGTCGTAAAAGCGTATAAGTTTATTTGTGTTTGAAAGCGTAAATTTCCCGTCGCGAAGTGAGTCCATCCATATAGTTGTAAATTTAAAAATATCTTTATGCTTCATAAGTTCTTTGGACATAAGCGCTATATCGTATGCACAGCTGTAATGACCGTCGGTATCCAAACCGTTGCAATTTACAAAATGAGTATTTTTCATTCCCAGCTGCTTAGACTTTTTATTCATCATTTGCACAAAATTTTCTTCCGAACCGCCTATATGTTCCGCCATTGCCACAGCGGCGTCATTGCCCGATGCAACGGCTATACCTTTTAAAATATCGGTTACGCTTAAGCTTTCGCCCTCATCAAGAAAAATTGTTGAACCGCCCATTTCCTTTGCGTGTGCGCTTCCCGTTATCATATCGGTATATTTCATATCGTTTGAATCTATTTTTTCCATTGCAAGCAGCATTGTCATTATTTTGGTAACGCTTGCGGGGGCAAGCTGCATATGGCTGTCTTTTTCATAAAGAATTTTTCCTGTTTCGCTATCCATAAGTATTGCCGATGGACAGGAAAGATTTAACGTATCTTCAGCAAAGGCGAACGGTATTGACATAACCGTAATTAAACCGCTTATAATAAGAGATAAAAATTTTTTCATACCCAAACCACTCCATATACAAATGTTAGTTTTATATTTATATATTTATATGTAACGTGGCTTGTATTATATTTCTCTTTATTAAAGTATACCATTTTTTTGCGATTAAAGTCAA
>USKN01000110.1 GCA_900555295.1 uncultured Eubacteriales bacterium | reverse complement strand
ATCGCCTACAGGTGCGGCAATAAGAGATATTATTAATGTTATTACAAGGCGCTGGCACGTTGCCGAAATTAAAATTTATCCCGCCTTGGTACAGGGAGCGCAGGCTCCGTCATCTATTGTTGATGGCATTAAAGCGCTTGACGGTAATGTTGATGTAATTATAGCGGGCAGAGGCGGCGGCTCTATAGAGGATTTATGGGCTTTTAACAGTGAAGATGTCGCTATGGCGGTATATAACTGCACAACTCCCGTTATATCCGCCGTTGGACACGAAACTGATTTTACAATAATTGATTTTGTGTCTGATTTGCGTGCGCCTACGCCATCTGCCGCGGCAGAAATTGCTGTTCCCGATATTTTTGAGGTTAAACGCGATTTAAATATAAAAAAAGCGCGTATAAAATCTTCGCTTTTAAATTTAACCGAAATAAAAAGAAAACAGCTGTCGTTATATTCACGCGAAAACATTGCGAATGTATTTAAAACTTACAAAAAAACATTAAACAATAATTTTTCAATGCTTTTTGACGATTTTGCGGACGCATATTCAATTCAGCTTAAAAACAAAATACAAAAGCTTGATGTTTTGTATACGTCACTTACTGCATTAGGGCCGCTTAATGTACTCAAACGCGGTTACTCCATAACGAGTTTAAACGGAAAAACGGTAAAATCGGCAAAGGATTTAAAAATTAATGACGATATTACCGTAAAATTAAACGACGGCAGTGTATGCGCACGTGTTACTCAATCGCTGAAATAACAAAAGGAGATATTGTATTATGGCGGCAAAAAAACAAAATTTTGAAGAAAATATTAAAGAACTCGAAAAAATAGTAAATGCACTTGAAAGCGGCGACGCACCGCTTGATGATTGTATAGATATGTTTGAAAAAGGTGTAAAACTTTCGGATGAATGTTTTAAAATGTTAAACAAAGCCGAACAAAAAATAAAAATACTTACCCAAGACGGCGAAAAAGATTTTACACTTCAAGATACAGATAATAATTAAAAAAGGATGCAATATATATGAATACATTCAAACAAATATATAATGAAAAGATAAAAAATATAGACGAATATATAAAAGAATGTCTTGACAGCATAAAAACTGCAGATGACGACTTATATCAATCGCTATATTATGCTGTTTTAAACGGAGGCAAAAGACTGCGTTCAATTCTTTGCTGCGAAATTGCGTGTACGCTGGGAGCAAAAATGCAAGACGCGCTTCCGTTTGCGGCCGCAATTGAATTTATACACGCGTATTCGCTTGTGCACGATGATCTTCCGGGAATGGATAATTCGGACGAAAGACGCGGAATGCCAAGCTGTCACGTTAAATACGGAGTAGGCCCGGCCATACTTACAGGTGATACATTGCTTAACTTCGCATACGAAACAATGACAAAAGAATGTATAAATAAAAACGGCGCTGTTTCGCAGCTGCGGGCAATGCAGGTAATAGGCGACTGCGCAGGTATACACGGTATGATAAACGGACAGGCAACCGACCTTAAAATTGCCGCAAAGCTTATTGAAAATGTTGATGAATGTATTTTAATTAAACTTATTGAGCAAAAAACAATGGCGCTTATACGTGCCGCTGTGCTTTCGGGCGCTTATGTTGCAAAGTGCGGTGACAATGTTTTGCAAAAGCTTGATAAATTTGCATATTGCATAGGTCTTGCATTTCAAATCCGCGACGATTTTGAAGATGAGGAACAGGATAATGATTTAACCCCAAACTTTATAAATATACTCGGAAGAGAAAATGCAAAAAAACAACTTGAAAAAAATGTTGAAATGGCATATAATATATTAGATACAATTCCCGAATTTAAAAACGACAGTTTTATACGGGACTTTATGAGTTATCTTTTCGGTGGTGCAGTATCCTAGTCAGATCTTTTAATCTCTAAGATGGGCCTAAAAATCCATTAAAGGGCATATCGATGAAGTTCCTTGTGTTTGCTTCTTACGCCCAGTCTGGGGCAGATGCTGGGAGTTAAGGTTTAAGGGCGATCCGCAATGGCATGCGGGCGTTGACCCTTTTTCCGCGGAGACCTAAATACGTAGACATCAAGAGGATTGTATTTTTATAATGCAGTTCCTGACTGTGCCTTTGGTGCTTTATAACAACAAAGCTGTGTACGGTTTAGGATAAAACCTGTTTTGCGGTGTAGGTAAAAATATGCTGTGAACAGTGTAGCCTGCCTTGAGTGAATATGGTGGAAAATTGTTCATACAGTAGTTCAACGGCCATTGAATTACCGTAATCGCTTTTTAAACCATATTTGCAAAAGAGGCTAAAGATTAATTTGACTGCAGAGGAAAACTCCTAGGCTGTTTTACACATTGGATTGCAGTACGGACTAAGTGGTAGTTTAGCAATATCGCAGGTAACACGATATGCAAGGCTTTAAAAGGGAACTGCTGATTTGGCGACGAAACAGTAGCCCTGCGGGAAATCCTGCTGAACCTAAGCCGTAAATTTTACAATGTGTATTACCACCGATTATATTTTAAAGCATAAATTATAACGGAGAATTAGAATGAAAAAAACAAAACCCAATTATAAATGGGTACGCAATATAACAATTATCGCATTTATGATTTCGCTTACAATAGGTGCGGTAACAAATTTATTTATAAGCGACTTGCCGCTTTTTGCGGCTTTTATTGTATTGCTTTTTGTAATTTTACTCGGAATAACATTTGATATTTTGGGACTTGCCGTGGCAACGTGTACCGAAGTATCGTTTCACGCAAAGCTTACAAAGGGGCATAAGGAATATAAAGAGGCTGTAAACCTTATAAGAAATGCAGAAAAAGTATCGAGTTTTTGCAATGATGTAATAGGGGATATTGCCGGTGTTATATCCGGCGGACTTTCTGCCGCAATTGCCGTAAGCGTTTGCAATATATTCAGCACAATAAACGCGCTTGCAATTAATTTAACATTAACTGCCGTTGTTGCATGCGTTACCGTAGGCGGTAAAGCACTTGGTAAAAATGTTGCAATAGGCAGAAATGAAGAAATAGTTGACAAAGCGGCTAAAATTATATATTTTTTTAAAACCATTTTCAAATCGGAGCGAAAGAAAAGTGCTAAAAACAAATAAAAATACGTAAGAAAAGGATTAATCAAATTATGAGATTTTTAAATAACATCAAAAATCCGGATGATTTAAAAAGGATAGATTTATCCGACTGCGGTGAATTAGCTTCGGAAATACGTGAATTTTTAATAAAAAATGTTTTGGTTACAGGAGGACACCTCGCGTCCAATTTGGGCGTTGTGGAGCTTACTGTTGCTTTGCACAGAGTATTTGACGTACCGCGTGACAAAATAATATTTGATGTAGGGCATCAGGCATATGTGCACAAAATGCTTACGGGAAGGCTTAATGAATTTTCAACGTTAAGACAGCTTGACGGTTTATCGGGTTTTCCAAAACCGCGCGAAAGCAAATACGATTGTTTTGGAGCGGGACACGCAAGCACATCAATATCTGCCGCGCTCGGTATGGCAAGAGCACGTGATATATTGGGCGAGAAATACAATGTAATAGCCGTTTTGGGCGACGGTGCAATGACGGGCGGAATGACTTTTGAAGCATTAAATGATGTAGGTTCCAGAAAAACCAAATTAATTATTGTGTTAAATGACAATGAAATGTCAATTGAAAAAAATGTGGGCGGTCTGTCGGCATATCTCGGTCAGTTAAGATGTACCGCAAAATACCAAAAGGCAAAAGACGTGCTTCAGGACGTACTCGACAAACAAGGCAAAACAGGTGAATTTGTTGCAAAATTTTTAAACAAAAGACAGAATTAAATTTGCCACAATAGCCGCACCGTATTTTGAAGCACTCGGAATTAAATATATAGGCATTGTGGACGGACACAATACGGAACGATTAACGGATATTTTTCAAAAAGCAAAACAATCCGACGGCCCTGTGATAATTCATACGCTTACGAAAAAAGGGCTTGGTTATCCCGAAGCGGAAATAAGCCCTGAAAAATATCACGGTGTAAGCTGTAGTTATGACTTAAAAGGCACAAGTCCAGGCGTAAATAAAAACGATAATGTGTCATATTCCGATATAAGCGGTAATATAATATGCAAAAATACCGAAAAGGATAAAAAAATTGTTGCAATTACCGCCGCAATGGCGTCGGGATGCGGATTATCGGATTTTGCTCGTAAATACCCCAATCGTTTTTTTGATGTGGGAATTGCCGAAGAACATGCGGTTACAATGGCTGCCGGTATGGCGGCAACAGGTATTAAACCCGTTGTTTTTATATATTCCACGTTTTTACAAAGAGCATACGACCAGATACTGCACGATGTATGTATTCAAAATTTAAATGTTGTGTTTGCAATTGACAGAGCGGGAGTTGTGGGTTCGGATGGCGAAACACACCAAGGTGTTTTTGATATTTCTTATTTATCGCATATACCTAATGTTACGCTTTTATCGCCGTCTTGCAAAGATGAATTGGAACAAATGTTTGATTATGCATTAAATAAAGCGCAAGGCCCCGTATTTATACGTTACCCAAAACATACAGCTTCAATGCGTGTATGCACACCGTGTAATGCAGGCAAATGTGAAATTATACAACAGTATGCCAATTCACGTATTGCAATTATTTCGGAGGGCATTATGACAGATACTGCCGTTAAAGCCGCTGAAACATTAAAAAACGAATACGGTTTGCTTGCAGATGTTATAAATATTAGAACAGTAAAACCGTTTGATAAAGACGCAATATATAATGTGATAAAAGAAAAGGAATACGTTTTTACATTAGAAAACAATGTGGCGTCCGGAGGTATGGGTAGCTTAATACTGCTTATGGCAAACTACGACGGTATCAGCACAAATAATGTTGATGTTTTGGGATTTCCTGATGAATTTATACAACACGGTACACAACAGGAAATTTTTGAAAAATACAACCTTGACGAATTATCGGTTGCAAAGCGTATTTATGAGAGGATAATAAAATGAACGGACGACTTGATGTTGAACTTGTTGATAAAGGACTTGTTGAAAGCCGTGAAAAGGCAAAAGCGCTTATAATGGCAGGTCAGGTATATATTGACGGACAAAAGGCTTATAAAGCAGGTGATAAAGTAAAACCCGGTCAACAATTGGAAATAAAAGGGGATAAACTGCCTTTTGTAAGCCGCGGAGGATTAAAACTTGATAAAGCTATAAAATGCTTTAATATTGATTTAAACAATAAAGTATGCATCGATATTGGAGCGTCAACAGGAGGTTTTACAGATTGTATGCTCCAAAACGGTGCAAAAAAGGTGTTTGCCGTTGATGTCGGATACGGTCAGCTTGCTTGGAAACTGCGCTGTGACAGCAGAGTGGTTAATATAGAAAAAACAAATATAAGATTTATTGATGAAAATATCATAACAGACGAACCCGATTTTATATCAATAGACGTATCTTTTATTTCGCTTAAACTTGTACTGCCCGTTGCATACAAATTGTTAAAAACGGGAGGAACACTTGTATGCCTTATTAAACCGCAATTTGAGGCGGGTAGGGAACAGATTGGAAAAAAAGGCGTTGTAAGAGATGAAAAAGTGCATAAAGAGGTAATAAAAAACACATGTACAATTGCAAACGAAACGGGATTTGAAATATTGGGACTTGATTTTTCACCTATAAAAGGACCTGAAGGCAATATTGAATTTTTGCTTTATTTAAGCAAACCTGCGGTGCAAAATGAAAATACGGATTTTATACCCGATGAAACACTTATAGATAAAACAGTATTTAATGCACATAATATGTAAGGAGATAATAAAAAATGGACAACAAAGAAAACACAGAAATGTCAGATATAAAAGTCGATAAAGAAACAAAAGAAAATGAAAAAAGCGACAAAAAGGCCGCAAAGGATAAAAAGCCTGCCGAAACCATACATAAAAATCATCGCGAAAGAATGTACAACCGTTTTCTTAAAACGGGGCTTAAAGGTTTTAGCGAACACGAAGTACTTGAATTTATGCTTTTCAACACCATAACACGTAAAGATACAAACGAAATTGCTCACAGACTTTTAAAACATTTTACAAGTTTGACCAATGTACTCAATGCCGATATACGTGATTTGGTTACTATAAAGGATGTGGGTCTTCATTCTGCGGAGATGATTGTGTTCTATAAAGAACTTCAGCGTTATCTTACGCATATTGAATGTAAAAACAACGATTTGTATACAGCGTCGCAAATAGGATATTTTTGTGTTGC
>USKN01000109.1 GCA_900555295.1 uncultured Eubacteriales bacterium | reverse complement strand
GTATATTAAGCGGCAGTATACAGTCGGCAAAATGCTTGTACGCAACATCCGCCTCGTCGGTAATTGCGGTTAAATTCATTTGTGTATTGCGTTCTGTCAATATTTTATAATATTTTTCAAACTGCTGTGCCTGTATATCGGTACAGTTAAGCGTTTTCATTATATCGTATAAAGCCATTATTATTCTCCCAAATTAATTTTTTGTCTGCAAATATATTAAAAGCACATTCATATCGGCAGGTGATACGCCCGATATTCTCGACGCCATACCAACCGACGACGGACGTATTTTATCAAGCTTTTGACGTGCCTCAATACGCAGTCCTTTTACGTTATTGTAGTCTATATCCGACGGAATTTTGCGGTTTTCAAGCTTTTCAAACTGCTTAACCTGCGCAAGCTGAAGTTTTATATATCCGTCGTATTTTATTTGAATATTTACCTCCTCGGCAATATCGTCAGTTAAATCCTGCCGCTGCAAATCAATCGGCGCAAGCTTAAAGTAATCAAGCTCGGGGCGGCGAATAAGCTCACTTAATTTAACACCCGATTTTAAAGGTGTGCTGTTATAGCTTTCAAGCAGCGTCTGCACCTCATCCGTGGGCGCAATATTGGTGTTTGACACACGCTTTACCTCGTTATCTGTCATTTCACGCTTTTTAATAAACGCGTTGTATCTTTCATCTGATATCAGACCTATTTTGTAACCCAAAGGAGTAAGTCGTAAATCGGCATTATCCTGGCGCAAAAGCAAGCGGTATTCCGAGCGTGAAGTCATCATTCTGTACGGCTCGTTTGTACCCTTAACCGTAAGGTCATCTATAAGCGTGCCTATATACGACTGCGCGCGCGTCATTACAAACGGCTCACGTTTTAAAATTTTAAGCGCGGCATTAATACCTGCCATAAGTCCCTTTGCCTCCGCCTCCTCATAACCCGAACTGCCGTTAAACTGCCCTGCGCCGTAAAGACCCGAAAACTTTTTAAATTCAAGCGTGGGGTAAAGCTCCGTTGCGTCAACGCAATCGTATTCAATAGCGTACGCGGTACGCATCATAACGGCATTTTCAAGACCTTTGAGCGAATGAAGCATTTTAATTTGCACATCTTCGGGCAGGCTTGTTGAAAATCCCTGTATATACATTTCATCGGTTGAAAGACCCATAGGCTCTATAAAAAGCTGATGACGGGGTTTATCTTTAAACCGCACAATTTTATCTTCTATCGACGGGCAGTAACGCGGGCCTATTCCCTCAATCATTCCCGAATAAAGCGGTGAACGGTGCAAATTATCGGTAATTATTTTATGCGTTTCGGCATTGGTATAAGTTAAATAACACGATACTTTGTTTTCACCGGGGTTTTTTGTTTCAAACGAAAACGGGGTTATTTTTTCATCGCCGCATTGTTCCTCCATTTGCGAAAAATCTATACTGTTGCGGTTTACGCGCGCGGGTGTACCCGTTTTAAAACGCATAAGCGGAATACCTGCGTCCTTTAAACATTTTGAAAGTTCGTTTGCGGGAAAAATACCGTCGGGGCCGCTTGAATATGCAACATCGCCCACAATTACACGTCCGCGCAAAAATGTACCGGTACATATAATAACCGCGTCAACGTCATATACCGCGCCCAAGTGCGTTACAACCGATTTTACCGAGTTATCGTCATTAAAATTTATTTTTACTATCTCCGCCTGTTTAACATCAAGGTTTTGCTGACGTTCAAGCGTGTGTTTCATCTCTTCCTGGTATCTTCTCCTGTCCGACTGCACACGCAGCGAATGAACGGCAGGGCCTTTGCCGCGGTTTAACATACGCGACTGAATAAAGGTTTTATCGGCACATTTGCCCATTTCACCGCCGAGTGCGTCAATCTCTTTAACCAAATGCCCCTTTGCCGTACCGCCTATACAGGGGTTACAAAACATATTGGCAATAGAGTCGAGGTTAATTGCAAACATAATCGTTTTAATTCCCAGGCGCGCCGCCGCAAGTGCCGCCTCACACCCTGCGTGGCCGCCGCCTATTATCGCCGCACCGTATTTTCCTGCGTTGTATTCGTTCATAAGTCATTATCTCCCGAAAGTTTTTTTATTTACCCAAACAAAAATTATGAAAAATTTTGTCAACTATTTCTTCGCTTACCGTAAGCCCCACAATTTCGCCGAGTGAGGAAAGTGCGTCCTGCAAGTCAATAAACGTCATATCGGCAGGTATACCGCGCCTTACATCATCAAGTGCCGATTTTACCGATTTTTGCGCTTTATTTAGTGCGTCAATATGGCGAATATTGGTAATAACCGCACCGCCCGATTTGCTTATATCGCCTATGTCAAACAAACGTTTAATCTCGTCTGCAAGCTCATTTGCGCCCAATTTGGTATGCACCGAAAATTTTATAACACAGTTAAAGTGTTTTTTAAGCTCATCAATATTGGGCACACATCCGTTTTCGCATTTATTTACAAGTGCAATTGCGCATTTGCCGTTAAGGCTGTCTATTATGGAAAGGTCGTTTTCGTCAAGCTGTTTTTTGCCGTCCGTCATATAAATAACCAAATCGGCATTTTTTATATACTGTTTTGATTTTTCAACGCCGATATTTTCTATTACGTCGTCTGTATTTCGTATTCCCGCCGTATCGGCAATTTTAAGCGCAACACCGCCAACGTTTACATAATCCTCTATTGCGTCGCGCGTTGTACCCTCAATATCGGTTACAATAGCACGGTTTTCGCCCGCAAGCAAATTTAAAAGCGACGATTTACCCACATTGGGTTTACCGGCTATAACGGTATTTACACCGTCTTTTATAATTCTGCCGCCGTCTGCCGTAGCAAGCAGCGAAGTTATACCGTTATATATGCTTTCAAGCGTTTGGGCAAATTCGCTGTCGGTTAAAGGTTCCAAATCTTCATCGGGGTAATCTATAAGCACCTGCACGTGGCTTGTAAGAGTTAAAAGTTTTTCGCGCAGTTTGTTTATTTCGTCCGAAAGTCTCCCCTCCAGCTGATTTACTGCCACGTTATGCGCCGTATCGGTTTGCGAGTTAATAATATCTATTACCGACTCCGCCTCACACAAATCTATACGTCCGTTTAAAAAAGCACGTTTGGTAAATTCGCCGGGCTGTGCCATACGCGCGCCTGCGTCAAGCACACAAAGGAGCGTTTTTTTTGTACTCAATATACCGCCGTGGCAGCTTATTTCAACCACGTCCTCACGCGTGTACGTTTTTGGCGCAAGCATTACGGATACCAAAACCTCATCTGCCGTATTGCCGTATTTATCTTTTATAAACCCGTAATGCACGGTATGCGACGGTACGTCTGCAAGTTTTTTCCCGGCGGGTGATAAAAAAATACTGTCGGCAATATTTACGGCATTTGCTCCGCTTATACGTATTACCGATATGCCGCCGTTTCCGCTCGGTGTACATACCGCTGCTATTGTATCGTTAAGGTTCATTTTATCTGTTATTCCTTTCTCACATCATAGAGATTTGTTCCGGCACATTGAAAAGCCCAGAATTGTGCGTATATTTGCACCTCATCAGACGGGCGACCACGCAGGGTCGCCCCTACGGGTGCATTGAAAAGCCCAAAATTGTGTGTGTATTTGCACCTCATCAGTCACCTTACGGTGACAGCTTCCCCTCGAGGGGAAGCCATTATTTGCGCGCCAATTTAAATATCTTTTAATTAATAACAAACAAATGCTTGCGAATATTATCCGCCCCTATGGTGGGCATTGAGGAAGCCCTGTTTGTGCATAAATTTAATTACATTTTTAATAATTTTCAATTTTCAATTATTTATTGCATTTTGTGTTTATTGTTATATAAAATACAAAAAACAATTAGGATTTATAATTAATGTAAAAATTCATTTAATTTACGCACTAAAAAATCCGCGGATATTAACCGCGGATTTTTTATATTTACTTTATAATTAGTTAAGTAATGCAACTTCTGTTTCTTTATCAAAGAGGTGGATTTTGTGAATATCAACACCGATTTTGATATCGTCGCCTGTTTTAGCTGTTGTTCTGGGGTTAACTCTTGCCGTAAACTGATTATCCATAATTTTAAGATAAAGGTATGTTTCGGCACCCATCATTTCGGTTAATTCAACGTGAGCGTCAATTACAGCGTCGGGGTACGAGGTAAGGAACGCTTCTTCATCGTGTAAATCTTCGGGTCTGATACCCATAACAACTTCTTTGCCTATAACGCCTGCTTCTTTAACTTTTGTAGCAACACCCTCTGTAAGCTTAATTGAGTTTGAACCGAACTCAAGATAAATATCGCTGTCTTTTTCAACCGGTGTGCAGTTTACAAAGTTCATTTGCGGGCTGCCTATAAATCCTGCAACAAACATATTGCAAGGATAGTTGTAAAGGTTTGTAGGTGTATCGATTTGCTGTACAAAACCGTCTTTCATAACAATAATTCTTGAACCCATTGTCATAGCTTCGGTTTGGTCATGTGTTACATAAATAAATGTTGTTTGCAATCTTTTGTGGAGCTTGCCTATCTCTGTTCTCATTTGTACTCTGAGTTTAGCGTCAAGGTTTGAAAGCGGTTCGTCCATAAGGAATACTTTAGGCTCACGAACTATAGCACGACCGAGAGCAACACGCTGTCTTTGACCGCCCGATAAAGCCTTTGGCTTTCTGTCGAGCAAATGCTCAATGTCAAGAATTTTAGCAGCCTCAACAACTCTTCTCTTAATTTCATCTTTAGGTGTTTTGCGGAGTTTTAAACCAAACGCCATATTTTCGTAAACCGTCATATGCGGATAAAGAGCATAGTTCTGGAATACCATTGCAATGTCTCTGTCTTTGGGCGCAACATCATTTACGAGCTGGTCGCCGATGTAGAGTTCACCCTCCGAAATTTCTTCAAGACCCGCAATCATACGCAGTGTGGTTGATTTACCGCAGCCCGAGGGGCCAACCAATACAATAAATTCCTTATCTTCTATATCAAGACAGAAATCCGAAACTGCCGTAACACCGCCGGCATATCTTTTATAAATGTGATCTAATTTTAAACTTGCCATTATATAACCTCCTGTTTGCGCAATTTTCGCACTTAAACTTCATAGTAATAGTTTAACATAAACTTTAAAAAAGTTCCAACGTTTAAATAACCAAAATAAATCGGCTTTTGTTGTTTACATTGCATAAAAACCCACGAATTGGCTTGTCCCAACGCTTTGAGGCGCTTTTTTGTTATATTAAATGCACAAAAAAACAAGCTTTTTTAAAACTCTCCTTTGGTTAAAAAGGCACGTGGTGTTAATTTTTGTTAAAAAGCAGGCCAAAAGTTTGTTTGATATGCACAAGTAAAGCATATTTTTTGCGGATTTTACAATCATTTTGTCTTTTTACATCCATTTATTGCGTTTAAAATAACGTATAAACACAATTACTATCACAATACACAATACAATTACAGCCATATATCCAAAACGCCATTTCAGCTCGGGCATATATTTAAAATTCATTCCGTACCAGCCCGTTATTAACGTAAGCGGTAAAAACACCGATGTAATTATTGTAAATATTTTCATAAACTCATTTTGCTGTATGGAAAGCTGTGATTGGTATGTATCGCACATTCGGTTTACAATATCCTGAAGTGCGCGCACCGTCATAAGATACCTTTCATTTCGGTTTGCAAGCGCCGATATTCTCTTTACGGTTGTATCCGATAGCAGCATATTGTCGTTTGAAGCCATTTCGTCAAAAATCACATCAAGCTGCTCGTAATACCGTTTAAGCCGCAAAAGCTCTTTGCGGTACATACTTGTTTTGCTTAATGTGTCTTTTGCCTGCGGAAGCATTTTAAGTATCTTCTCTTCATCATCATTCATTTTTTCTTCCAATTTATCGAGATAAACCGTATCGCTTTTTATAAGACGTGAAAAAAACACATACAAAAACATTTGGTTATCATTTTGCCTGGTTTTATTTGAGCTTTCTGTTTCGTTAAATATGCTTGCCATATGTTCATATAATAACTCGTCCTCGCAAAATATAAACAAATCGTCCTTATCAATATAAATAACCGCTTTTGAGGTATTTGTTATATTGTTTGACACGTCATACCAATCAAAAGCAAGCAAATCAAACTTTTCAAACCCCTCAAAGCTTTCGCATTTAAGTTGTGATATATGTTCAAAAACTTCCTTTTCCATATGTTTTGAAACTTCGTTTACTTTTTCAAACGGCAGTATTAATCGCATTGCATATACTCCTCACGGTATTTTTATTTGTTCATTATAAGGTTTTCTATTTCCTCTGCCGTGTAATTGT
>USKN01000108.1 GCA_900555295.1 uncultured Eubacteriales bacterium | reverse complement strand
TAAATAAATCTTTTAACAAAATCTTCAATTTGTTTCACTCCTTATAAGTTACATCTCTTATAGTTTACTATATTTTTACACAAAATACAATATTTTTTTACTTTTTTTATTTGTTTTTATTTTTTTATTACGTTTCGGCGGTTAATTTGTATTCGCATTTTTCGGCGGTAAGTTTCATATCGGTTATATCCAAATACAAATTTGCGGCGGCGCTTTTTATTATTTTTCCGTTTTCACCGTCATATATTTTCCATAATGCCGCCGTATACCCTCCGCTTTGCGTTAATACAACGTCTGTGTTTTTTTGAGCGTAAAAATCTTTTGCGCTTAAATATTTGCCGTCGGTAAACGAACGTATTTCGTAATATCCGTTTATTTTATCAACGCATTTAATTATCCATATATTGCCGCCGGACGCATTATTTACGGTGTATGCGTTTTCCTCCTCAATACCGTCATCCGCCGAATAAATGTAAACGCTTTTTGTTACAGGTTCCCAATCAACGCGGCATCCAAAGCTTTCAGCCGCCACACGCAGGGGCAAAAACACTCTGCCGTCTTTATTTTGCGGACACACGGCTGTGCTTATTTGTTCGCCGTTTTTATAATAAACATATTTGTTTACGGTAAATTTTAACGTTGTTTTGCCGAGTATTGCGCTTACCGCTTTTTCGGCATCGTTCCAATGTATGTACGCTCCGAGTGCTTCAAGCGGTGCGCGCATAGGCACAAATGTAAGCGAATTGTCAACAAACGGCTGTACGTCAAATACAAGTTTTTTGCCGTTTACGTATACTTTTATGTTTTCGTCATCATCTTTTGCATATACCGAAAAATATACTGTATTGCTTACGCGTGTAACACCGTTTAAACTGCTCTCAACCGTTGCCGAGTATTGCCCTTGCGGCAGAGATTTTACATATTGTGTGTTTTGCACGGTGTCGTATACATCGGTAAAAAGATTTTTAACCTTGTATGTATATTTGTTTTGTGCCGAATAATTTTTATCGGTAAAATTAAGATTAACGCTTTCGTCCGCACTGTATGCACTCTTTTGCGTATTCAGCATAATTTCGGCATTTCCGCTTTCCCACATCGCATATAATACAATATCGTTTTGCGGTGTTATTGTATTTCCCGGCATATAACTTTGTCCGTTTTTGGTTTGCCAGCCTTTAAAAACAAATCCCGTACGGTGAGGTATAATGTTGGTTACATATGCGTTTTCGCCTTTTTTTACCACTTGTTTATACATTTTGTCTTCACACTTGTCGGCGCTGTATGCAATTGTGCAGATTCCGTCCTTTTTCCATACCGCATTAAAGCTTTTTTCACCGTTTACGGTTATAATTTCGTATGACGGGTGCAAAAGGTTTTCGCCGTAAATGCCCGCCTGCCAGCCTATAAATGTGTATCCGTCTTTTTGCGGAATGTCACCTTCAAATTTTACATACGTGTTTTTATCGGAGTTTATTTCCTTTGTATACAAAACCGTATCGCCGTCGCAAAACGTTACATTGTATTTTTTGCTTTTTATTTCGGTTTCGGCTTTTTCGTAAACCGCATAAAGAGTTATATCCGCATATATTTTGTATACGTCGCCGCCGATAAACGATACGGTTGTTTTCTTTTCGCTGTCCGACCAGCCTTTAAAAACATATCCGTCTTTTTGCGGTTGGGAGCCGGTAAGGTTAAACAGAGTATCGGTTTTTACCGTTTGCGGGCTAACCGCACTGCCACCGAGTGTATTAAACGTAATGCAGGCCGTATCTTTGCCGCCGTCGTTTTCACTTTCCTGTTCAAGCGGTGTTATATCGGTTATGCCTTTGTCGCAGTAAAAACACATTTTTGCCTTATCTGCATTAAATTGAGAAAATTCAATTTCAAACCGCCCCGACGGAGATTTTACATTTGGGTCGATACACATAAATTTTATATCTTCACCGTCGGTATAATAATCGCAAATAAGCACCGCGTCTTTGCCGTCGTACAATACAATGCCCTCTTTGTGCCCGTCAAGCAAAGTACAAATTTTTTTTTTGCGTTCGCGTGCCGATGTAGAAAGATATTCCGATTTTATTTTGTTTTTTTCGTACACAAAGATATCTGCCAATTTATTGTTTTTATACATAACGTCCGCAATTTTTTCGCGGGATACGTTTTTATAATTTTTTGAGCCGCTTAACATAAAAATACGTTTAATGAGTGCCTCAAGCGAAAGTTCAAGCGTATTTTCGCCCTTTGCGTAATATTCATAAGAATTAACATCGGCGTAAGTTTTGGTATCTGCCATAGCATATGAGGCAGATACGGTTATAAGCGCAATACACAGCATACATATTGCATATTTGAGTTTAAAATTAGTTTTCATACGCACTATCTCCCAATCATTTGCATAAGCACATCATATGTAACATCACTGTTCATATTAAAACGGTTCATTTTATAAAGCGTTGTTTTATCACCCTGCTTTATGTAATTTACACCCATTGTGGTTGCAAGCGTAACTTTTACGCCCATTGAGTGAAGTGTAAGCTCGCTTATACTGTCGTAACGTCCGCCGGGGTAGGCAAGCGCATACATTTTACTGCCAAACTCGCCCTCTATTTTGCTTTTGCTTTTGCCTATATCGTCACGCAGGTGAAGTATATAATCCATAACGCTTTCGCCGTTCAGCCTTAATATGTTCTCCCGCGGGGCGGTACCCTCATACGGCGCCCATTGATGCATATCGTATGTGTGCGACTGAATATCCACAAGTTTGCTTGCCAGCATTTCGCGTGCTTCGTTATACCCGAAATGCGGATTCATGGTATAGGTTGTATCTTTGTATTTGCTTTTTCCCACCGATACGCCTATAATAAATATTGTTGCCTTTGCATTGTATTTTTTTAAAATGGGAAAAGCCGTTGTGTAGTTATCGAGATATCCGTCGTCAAACGTGATACAAACAGGTTTTTGGGGAAGCGCTTTGCCGTTTTCAACATAATCGCAAAGTTCGCTTAAAAAAACGGGTGTGTAACCGTCATTTAAAAGTGAGCTTATATGCGTTTCAAAAAGTGCGGGCGATATTGCGTACGGGTTTTGGGTATCGTCCGATACCGCGTGGTACATAAGCACGGGCACGCACACCGAGTCCTCGGCATTTGCCGCAAGCGGTACAAAGCACAGCAAAACAAACGAAGTTATTATACATATTAATTTGGTTTTTAAATTATTATTAAGCATTTAAAACTCCTTTTTTAACGGCAGTCACCATTCTGTCGTTGCCGAATAAATCTTTGTGTACTTTTATATTACAAAACTTTTCTTTTAGTATATCGGAAACGGTTTTTCCCTGATTATATCCTATTTCAAATACGGCAACCGCACCGCTTTTAAAGCAGCAATCCGAGTTTCGGCATATTGCTCTGTAAAAGTTTAACCCGTCGCATCCGCCGTCCAATGCTATGTGCGGTTCAAAATTTTTTACGTCTTTTTCAAGAGTAGGTATAACGTTATTTTCTATATACGGCGGATTTGACACAATAACATCAAACATTTTGTTAAGTTTAAGCGGTTTAAGTGCGTCCGCCTTTAAAAATTTAACTCGTACATTATTGTACAATGCGTTTTCTTTTGCCGTATCAAGCGCTTTATCGCTTATATCGAGTGCCGTAACATTTGCCTTTTCTTTTAAATAATGCTTTACCGATACGGCAATTGCTCCCGACCCCGTGCATATATCCAAAATTTCAACGGGCAGAGCGCTATTTATGCTATTTACGTAATCTGTTACAAATTCGGCAAGCATTTCGGTTTCAGGACGCGGTATAAGTACATTTTTGTTTACTTTAAACTCAAGTGACATAAACTCTTTTTTGCCTGTAATGTAGCTTACGGGTTCATTGTTTTTTCGGCGGTTTAAACATTCAAAAAATTTGGCTGTTTGCTCCTCCGTGAGTTTATCGTTTGAATGAACGGTTATATATATTCTGTCGCAGGAGAGTGTGTATTCAAGCAGAGTATAGCAGTCGAGCAGTGAATTTTCGCATACATCTGTAAGCATATCACGTCCGTATACAAGCGCCTCTTTTATTGTAAAGCCGTTATTTTTTTTTACCATTTATCGTCCTCTTTATTGCCCGTAAGTACAGCTTTGAGTGCAGCAATTGCAACTTCAAGCTGGCTTAAATCGGGTTCTCTTGTTGTAAGTTTTTGCAGCCACAGTCCCGGCATTGTAAGCACACGTACAACTTTGGATGTGCTTCTGCCGGCAAATTTAATTATTTCGTACGACACGCCTGCAACAACGGGTAAAAGCAACAGGCGCATTATAATACGCTCGTATATGTTATCCCACTTTAAAAACGAAAAGAAAATAATACTTATAACCATTACAATAAGCAAAAAGCTTGTTCCGCATCTGGGGTGCAGGCGCGGATATTTTTTTGCATTTTCGGGCGTAAGTTCTTCATCTGCCTCATATGCCGCAATTGTTTTGTGCTCGGCACCGTGATATTCAAACACGCGCTGTATATCTTTCATACGTGACACAAGCGCAAGGTACGATAAAAATATAATAATTCTTACAACACCCTCAATAAGGTTAAGTACAACATTGTTTGTAATTGCGTGACGTGCAAAACCAACCAAAAAATTTGGCAGAATAAAAAACAAAAGTATACTGAAACACAATGAAACCAATACCGAAAAATAAATTGCAATATCTTTTACTTTGTCGCCGAATTTATCGTCAAGCCATTTTTCTATTTTTGACGGCTCGTATGTATCGCCGTCATCAAAATCGTATTGGTCTGCCGAAAACATAAGGCATTTTACACCTGTTATCATAGATTCAAAAAACGAAATAACACCGCGTATAATGGGCAGTTTTAAAATTTTGCTTTTGGCAATAACCGAGTTTACGGGTTTTTCGTCTATAATAATTTCACCGCTTGCCTTTCTTACCGCGGTTGCAATTTTTTGGGGACCGCGCATCATAATTCCCTCCATAACTGCCTGACCGCCGATTGAGGTAATATGACACTCTTTTTTTATACAATTTATATCTGTGTTTTTATCCATTCTTTTTTTCACTCCTTGTTTAGCCGAAAGAAAATAATACAAATTCCGATTTTAAAAGACGGATTTGTGCTTTCGCTGTGTTAAACCAATGCGGGGGCGACCCCCTCTTGCCTAACGTATACATTATACTACATAGGCACACGTAAGTCAAATTAAATGTTTGTGTCACAGTAAAGTGTTGCAAGCGCCATTTCGCTGTACTGCGTTGAAATAATGGGGCTTTTTGAAACGCGTGAGTATATACCGCTTAAATTACCGTTGTATACAAACATACCCGTAAGGTTATATACGTCTTGTTCCGTTAAATTTTTACCGTCGTATATAAAGTTGGGTGTTTTGTACGGTGTTAAAAACTGCTGGGCTATATAATGCCTGCAATTTAAGTTTTTAATAACTTTGTTCCAATCCGGCTTATTGTACTCAACCCCTGCATATACGCCTTTTGAACCGTACGAGTCCTCGGGCTTTAAAATCCAGCCGTCTTTTTCGGCAATAATGCGCTCTTTAAGCTCGTCGGTCATTTGAGCGGTGTAGGGTACGTGTAAATTAACATATTCTTTTTCGGCATCTGTTAAAAGGCACATTGTTTGCGGCATATGAATTACTTTATAAAGTATTTTGTTGTGTATTATTTGTGTAAAAAAGTCGCCCGTTACACACACGTTTTTATCGAGCACCGCGTCAATAAACGGTTTTACTTCGTTTGTGCGGTTTATAATATCGCACGTTACGGCACGGCGGTAAATTGCGTCTATTTTAAATCCGCTGTCGGTATAAAGGTTTTTGCCGTCGTATTTAAGTGCGGTAATATCGCAAATTTCGGCATTATACCCCGCATTTTCAAATGCTTCTTTAAATATTTTAAATTCGTTCGACGTTGCACATTCGCTAAAGTCGGCTATGGCTATGTTTTTAAGTTCGCCTTTGCCGTACTCCGCTTTAAATCCGTCATATATTTTTGCAAATTCTTTTACCCACGAATTAAAAAGCTCGCAGGTATATAAATTGTAGCGCTTTGAAAATTCGTTAAATACGTGGGTATATTTTACCGCGTTGTTAAGCTCGCGGTCCTCGTTCATAGCGCTTGTGCCGTCGGTATTAAATTCGCAAAAGCCGTATGCACGCGTCTTTTCGTTATAAAAAATATCAATTCGCGCTATGGGTACGGTATAATTGTTTGTGTAGCTTGCAAGTATAAGCTTTTCGGTTATTTTATCAAACCCGAAAAGTTTTCGGTATTCGGCATTGCTGAAATATTCGTGTATTATTTTATTAAATATTTTATATAATGTTTTTATACATATGATTCAATGGACCTCGTCCTCTTCCAAGGTCAAGACCGTCCATAATTGCTCCGGTTACGTAGTCCTTAGCAAGCTTAACACTTTCCTTTACGTCCATTCCCTTAGCCAGATTAGACGCTATTGCCGAAGAAAGAGTACA
>USKN01000107.1 GCA_900555295.1 uncultured Eubacteriales bacterium | reverse complement strand
CTCCTGGAACGGCATTTGAGGATATTCCAGACGATTGGGTATGTCCGATTTGCGGACTTGGAAAAGATGTTTTTGTACCAGCGGAAGGTTAGAAACAATGAAATAATCCAAAATAAAAGAAATGGAGGACAGACTATGACTTACGATTATGATATCACTTTCGAAGATAACTTATTGACCGGGAATAAGATGATTGATGAGCAACACAAAGAACTGATTGAGCGAATCCGGAACTTTGCCTGTCAGGACGGAAAAAGTAAGGTAAATGCGATAAAAATGCTGGATTATCTGGATGAGTATACTGATTTCCATTTCAAAGAAGAGGAAATATTACAGGAAAAGGCCGAATATCCAGATCGTGGCAAACATCATGAGAAACATGAAGAGTTCAAGAAAACAATTCAGGAATTGTATGAATATCTTCATGATTCTGAGGGGCCAACGGATCAGTTCAGCGAACTTGTACATAGGAATGTGGTTGATTGGTTGTTTGGTCACATAAAAACTTTTGACCGCTCCGTAGCGGAGTTTATCTTTATGAGAGAAAATCCAGAGCGTTGTTAAGCGAGTATTGTTCAGGCAATGAAAACTGATTTTCTAAATGGAGGTACCACATGAATAAAAAGGCTATGTATAAGCTGAGTTATGGATTGTTTGTTCTGACGGCGAAAGACGCAGAGAAAGACAATGGGTGCATTATCAATACGGCAGTTCAGGCAGCGTCGGAACCAAATCAATTAAGCATATGCGTTAACAAAGCCAATTATACACACGACATGATTCAAAAAACCGGAAAATTTACATTGTCGGTTTTAAGCCAGGAGGCTCAGTTTGGATTATTTGAGCAGTTTGGTTTTCAGTCAGGCCGGAATGTGAATAAGTTTGAGGCATTTGAAAAGTGTGCGCGGGGTTTAAATGATATTTACTATATTACAGAAGGAACAAACGCATATATTTCGGTAACAGTGAAAAAAACGGAAGACCTGGGTTCCCATACCATGTTTATTGGTGAGATCACAGATATGGAAGTTTTGAGTGATATTCCTTCCGTAACATATGAGTACTATCAGAATCATATCAAGCCGAAACCGCAGGCAGTAGGAAAAACAGAAGCAGGACAGAACATATGGAGATGCAGGATATGCGGTTATGAATATATTGGAGATGAATTACCGGAGGACTTTGTATGTCCTTTGTGTAAGCATCCAGCATCGGATTTTGAGAAAATTGTAGAGAGCGAGGCGAAAAAAGAAATGGCAGGAAATAAATACGCAGGAACACAGACTGAAAAAAATTTACTGGAAGCTTTTTCTGGTGAGTCACAGGCAAGAAATAAATATACCTATTTTGCATCGGTTGCGAAGAAGGAAGGCTATGAGCAGATGGCTGCGTTGTTCTTAAAAACAGCCGATAATGAAAAAGAACACGCAAAAATGTGGTTCAAGGAGCTCATGGGCATCGGCGATACAAAAGCAAATCTCGGGGCTGCTGCGGACGGTGAAAACTACGAGTGGACCGATATGTATGAGGGTTTTGCAAAAACAGCGGAGGAAGAAGGTTTCCCGGAACTTGCAGCGAAATTCAGAGCGGTAGGAGAAATCGAGAAACATCACGAAGAGAGGTATCGTGCACTTCTTAAAAATATTGAAACAGCAAAAGTTTTTGAAAAAAGCGAAGTAAAAGTATGGGAATGCCGCAACTGCGGTCACATTGTTGTGGGAATAAAAGCGCCGGATGAATGCCCCGTATGCGCTCACCCGCAAAGCTATTTTGAAATACATGCAGAAAATTATTAAATTTTAAAACAAAAAACTCTTTGACATTTTTGTTGTCAAAGAGTTTTTTACTGCATCGTTTTTAAATTTTATTTATAAAATCGCTTATATATTCAATTTGTTTATTTACCGAGTCAATGCCCGTACCGCCTGCAGAAATACGCTTTTCGACGCAGGTTTTAAGATTTATTTCGTTATAAAGGTCGTCATCGAACAGGTTGCTGTGCTGTTTATAACATTCAAGTGGTAATGTTTCGAGAACCTTGCCTGACGAAATACATTCCGCTACTATTTGACCCACAATTTTGTATGCGGTTCTGAACGGCATACCTTTTTTTACAAGATAATCCGCAAGGTCGGTTGCATTTATAAAGCCTTTTGTTGCCGCATTATACATATTTTCGGCAATAGGTTTCATTGTTTCCGTCATAGGCGTAAATACTTTTAAACATTTTTTAACAGTTTCAATTGCGTCAAATATACATTCTTTATCTTCCTGCATATCTTTGTTATATGCAAGGGGAATACCTTTTAATACGGTAAGCATTGTCATTAAATCGCCGTACACACGTCCTGTTTTTCCACGTACAAGCTCTGCCATATCGGGGTTTTTCTTTTGTGGCATTATGCTTGACCCTGTTGTAAAGGAGTCGTCAAGTTCTATAAACTTAAACTCCCACGACGCCCACATAATAATTTCTTCCGCAAAACGTGACATATGCATCATAATAACAGAATATGCGCTTAAAAGCTCAACGCAAAAATCTCTGTCCGATACACCGTCAATACTGTTAAGTGTTATACCGTCAAAATCCAAAAGCTTTGCAACCGTTTCACGGTTAGTGTTGTATGTAGTACCGGCAAGTGCGCAGCTGCCGAGAGGACTTAAATTCATACGTTTGAGTGCGTCATCAAGTCGTGTTATATCACGCGTAAACATCATAGCGTATGCCATAAGGTGATGTGCAAAAGTTATGGGCTGCGCTCTTTGAAGATGCGTATATCCCGGCATTATATCGTATTTGTGTTTTTTTGCCTGTTCGGTTACGGCAATAAGCAGTTTTTTTATAAGCTGTTTTATTTGATTGGTTTCATCACGCAAATACATTCGTATATCAAGCGCAACCTGGTCGTTACGGCTGCGCGCGGTATGAAGTCTTTTTCCCGTATCGCCTATACGTTTGGTAAGTTCCGCCTCAATAAACATATGTATATCTTCGGCATTCATATCAAAATCGAGCTTGCCTGTATCTATATCGTTTAAAATGCCGTTGAGTGCATTTGTAATTTTTTCGCAGTCGTCATTTGTTATAATACCTTGTGCAGCAAGCATTGCCGCGTGTGCCATTGAGCCTTTTATATCCTGTTTGTACATTTTACAGTCAAAGTGTATGGACGAATTAAAATCATCGGCGTCTTTGTTAAGTTCTTTTTTAAAACGTCCCGCCCACATTTTATTTGTATTGGCTGTTTCGTTATTCATATTGTATCTCCTCTGTATAATATTGTAAAAAACGCACGGGTGGTGCGTTTTTTACAATTAGTGTTATTATTTGTTTTTATTTTTCTCTTTAACTGTTGCCTGAACTTTAATGGGCAATCCGAAAAGATTAATAAATCCTGCGGAGTCTGCCTGGTTATAGCAGTTATCTTCGCCGAATGTTGCAATTTCTTCGGAATAAAGCGAATAGTCGCTCCAAACTCCCGCTTTAATCATATTGCCTTTGTAGAGTTTAATTTTAACTTTGCCCGTAACGGTTTCCTGTGTTTTGTCAACAAATGCCGAAAGAGCCTCACGCAGAGGAGTGTACCACTGTCCGTTATATACCAAATCGGCAAAAGTAATTGAAAGTTCCTGTTTTTTGTGCATAGTCATTTTATCAAGGCACATTGTTTCGAGATAATTATGTGCAAAGTAAAGAATTGCACCGCCCGGTGTTTCGTAAACTCCGCGGCATTTCATACCTACAAGACGGTTTTCTATAATATCCAAAAGACCTATACCGTTTTTACCGCCAAGTTCGTTAAGTTTTAATATAATTTCTTTGCAGCTTAATTTTTCGCCGTTAAGTGCAACAGGAATACCTTTTACAAAATCCATTGTAATATATTCGGGTTTATCGGGTGCGTCAATGGGAGATACGCCCATTTCAAGAAATCCCGCCTTTTCGTATAAAGGTTCGTTGCCTGCGTCTTCCAAATCAAGACCCTCGTGAGAAAGATGCCAAAGGTTTTTATCCTTTGAATAGTTTGTTTCACGGTTTATTTTAAGAGGAATATTATGTGCTTCGGCATAGTCTATTTCTTCGTCACGCGATTTAATGTCCCATTCGCGCCAGGGTGCAATAATATACATATCGGGTGCAAATGCTTTTATTGCAAGCTCAAAACGTACCTGGTCGTTGCCTTTTCCCGTACAGCCGTGGCATATTGCGTCGGCATTCTCTTTTTTTGCAATTTCAACAAGTCTTTTTGCAATAATGGGACGTGCAAATGATGTGCCGAGCATATATTCTTCGTAAAGTGCGCCCGCTTTAACTGTGGGAATAATGTAATCGTTTACAAATTCCTCGGTTAAATCTTCAACATAGAGTTTTGACGCGCCTGTTTTTAAAGCTTTTTCCTCAAGTCCTTCAAGCTCGTCCGCCTGACCTACGTTTCCGCTTACGGCAATAACTTCGCAGTTGTTGTAGTTTTCTTTAAGCCAGGGAATAATGATTGATGTATCAAGTCCGCCCGAGTATGCAAGTACAACTTTTTTAATATCTTTTTTATTCATTATGTATACGCCTCCGTAAAAATGATTATCATTAATAATTATACATATATTATGATACAAACTGCATAAAAATGCAATAGCATTTTTGGAATTTTAACAAATTTTATTACTTGTGCAAATAAAAACGTTCATTTTAACACTTTGTATGTAAAAACTCAACAATTTCGTTAATGAATAATTATGCATATTATGCATTTGCTTATGCATTAAATGTTTGTGTTTGCCAAAAATGCCTTTAATCTTTCGTTTTTGGGGTTTGCAAATATTTCGTCGGGTGTTCCCGTTTCGGCAACAACCCCGTCGTCCATAAATATTATACGGTCGGATATTTTTTTTGCAAACTGCATTTCGTGGGTTACTATTATCATTGTCATATTATCGTCGGCAAGTGATTTAATTACCTTTAATACCTCGTTTGTTATTTCGGGGTCAAGAGCCGATGTCGGCTCGTCAAAAAGCATTATTTTTGGGTTTAATATAAGCGAGCGCACTATTGCGGCACGCTGCGTCTGCCCGCCCGACAGCTCACAGGGGTAGCTGTCTTTTTTGTTTAAAATACCTGCCTGTTTAAGAAGCTTTTCGGCTTTATGTTCTATTTCGCCGAGCATTGCTTTTTTGTTTTTCTTGTATTCGCCGTCCTCACGCTCAATAAGCGACGGGGCAAGCATAATATTTTCCATAACCGTATATTGCGGAAACATATTAAAGTTTTGAAAAACAAATCCAAAATTTTGGCGGTGCTGTCTTAACTGTTTTTGAGTAAGCGTACCCGATTTTTCACCGTCAAAAATTATTTTGCCGTTAATTAAAATTTGCCCGCTGTCGGGAACTTCAAGCAAATCGATACATCTTAAAAAAGTTGTTTTTCCGTTTCCCGACGAACCTATTACCGAAACAACTTCGCCCTGTTCCATTGTAAGACTTACGTTTTTTAATACTTCGGTTTTGCCAAAGCTTTTTGCAAGATTTTTTATTTCAAGAATACTCATAAATTTAACCTCTGTAATAATTTAATTTTTTCTCGATATATCCGAATAATAATGTTAATATACCGTTAAACACAAGATAAAACACGCCCGAATAGAACAAAGGCCATATAAGTGCCTGACCGGATATGTATTTTTGCGCAACCATTATTATTTCTTCCACAGCAATAATACGTGCAAGAGATGTATCTTTTACAAGAGTAATAATTTCGTTGCCGAGCGGCGGTACTGTTCTTTTTATTACCTGAAAAAGTATAACTTTAAAAAATATTTGGAATTTTGTCATACCCAAAACCTGACCTGCCTCATACTGTCCTTTGGGTATTGCCTCAAGACCAGCTCTGAATATTTCGGAGAAATATGCGCTGTAATTTACAATAAATGCTATAAGCACCGCAGTAAGACGGGGAATAGCGTCGGCATCCCACATAAGTCCCGGACCGTAAAACACTATTATAACCTGGAGCATAAGCGGCGTACCGCGTATTATCCATATAAAAGTGCGCACAAGCCAGCGCAGCGGCTTTATTTTAGACATTGAACCGAATGTTATAATAAGTCCCAAAGGAAGAGCCGCAATAAGCGTTACGGCAAATATAACAAATGCAGTTTTAAATCCGCCCAAAAGCGTAAGCGATACTTGCGCCAGGGAAGGCAGAAAATCTATAAATTTAATAATTAATTTTGATAAATAATAACCCATATACTAAAAACCTTTCACAACCCTCCAAAAGCTGCCTTTATTCAAGACAGCTTTTGGGAGGGCTATATATTTACGCATTTTCGCAGCTTATTGTTATTTTATAAGTATTGCCGATAATTCATATTTTTCGGCAATGTTTTGGAGTGTACCGTCCTGCAGGAGTTCGTCTATTACGCCGTTTACTTTTTCGGCCATATCACTGCCTTTTCTAAAGCCTATGCCATAATCTTCAACCGCAAGGTCAAGTCCGTCAACAATTGTAAGGTCGGCATAATCCGTTCCGTCGCCTACCATTGCGTTTGCAAGTGT
>USKN01000106.1 GCA_900555295.1 uncultured Eubacteriales bacterium | reverse complement strand
GATACAGATCAGTATTACACAGAGGATCCCCGTAAATATTGCAGCGTTTTTTACAATGGTTAATATTTTTAATATTCTTTAATTTTTTTATCCCCATAATTCACTGCCTTTGTACATATCCTGTATTTGGGCGCTGTTTGAGTTTTTATGTTTTAAAAACCATTTATATACTTCGGGATTGGAATATGTATCCGTCCAGGCATCGTGGTCATTTTCGGGATATATTGTAAGGTTCGCTTCGCCGCCGCAGGCTTTAACCCTTTCTACCATATGCTCCGATTCAACGGGTAACACCGTTGTATCTTTTTTGCCGTGAAATGCCCATACGGCAACATTTACAAGACGTCCCGCATTCCAATACATACCGCCGCCGCAAATAGGCGCAATTGCCGCAAAACATTCAGGCATACTCATTGCAATCTGCCACGTTGCGTATCCGCCCATACTTGCGCCTATACCGTATATTCTTTCAATATCGGTATTTTTATCTTTGGTAATGGTTATTACCAATTTTTTTAACTGCGCAAAAAGGTCAAACCAAGTGTTTTCGGAGCATAAAGGCGCATATGTAATAAACGGAAAGTCCTCATCCTTTTCGGTGATTGTAAAATAGGGGTAGTTAAGTACAACATTTATATCGTTACCGCGTCCGCCCGCGCCGTGTAAAAACAAAATAACGGGATATTTCTCGTTTTCGTTAAAATTATTGGGATATCTTACGGCATATTGTAAATTATCAATATTCTTAAGTACAATTTTCATTTTAAAATGTTCCTTTCGTATTTTATAATAAATAAATTATAGCATAAATTATATTGCATTTCAAGAAAATAAGAAAATTTTAACAAAATGTTAATTTTTTAATATAACTATGGATTTTTGCCTTATAATGTGTTAAAATATATAATCATATGTATGCCGTAATCTCCGTATAATATGTAATAATGAAAAAAACGGAGTGATTTTTTTGAAAATATCGGCTAAAAACAAAATTATATTATCGGTATTTGCGGTTTTTTGTGCGGCCGCCGTTATTGTACCGTATGTTAAAACAGCATATGTATCCGCACCCGTATACTACACAAACACAATACTGCTTGACGCGGGACACGGTTTTCCCGACGGTGGAGCGGTAGGCGGTTCGGGCAGTGTTGAAAGCGACCTTAATTTGGATATTACGCTTAAACTGCAAAAGCTTCTTGAAAAGTCGGGGTTTTATGTAATTTTAACGCGTGCCGACAAAAATGCGGTTGCCGAAATAGACGGCGGTAAAAAAATACGTGAAATAAAGCGCGAAGATTTAAAAAACAGACGTAATATGCGTGACGGTTTGGGTGCTGACGCTTTTATAAGTATTCACCTTAATAAATTTACCGAACCTCAATATAAAGGAGCACAGGTTTTTTATTCGTCCGATAATACGGCAAGCAAAGCGCTCGGCAATTCAATTCAGCACAGTTTAAAAGAAATACTCGATAAAGAAAATAACAGAGCCGCCAAAGAAAGCGGTACGTCGATTTTTGTGCTTAAAGGTGCTCAAATACCGTCCGTTCTTGTAGAGGCAGGTTTTTTGTCAAACAGTGAAGAAGAAAAGTTATTAAACAGTAACAAATACCGCCAAAAAATTGCGTGGGCAATTTTTTGCGGAGTAATAAATTATTTTAAATAGGAGATGTTTTACAAATGGCAAAAGGAAAAATTTCTGTACATACCGAAAATTTAATGCCTATTATAAAAAAGTGGCTGTATTCGGACAGTGATATTTTTTTGAGAGAATTGGTATCAAATGCGCAGGACGCAATATCCAAGCTTAAAAAGCTTACATCGCTCGGCGAGGCTGAAGTTGACGAGGGTACAAAATACGAAATATCCGTTACACTTGACAAAGATAATAAAACTGTTACAATTGCCGATAACGGTATAGGAATGACAGAGGAAGAAGTAGAAAAATACATAAGCCGCGTTGCATTTTCGGGCGCAGAGGAATTTGTTAAAAAATATGAGGAGAACAAAGACGACGAAAACCATATTATAGGTCATTTCGGTCTTGGATTTTATTCGGCATTTATGGTTGCCGAAAAGGTTGAAATAGATACGCTTTCATATGTTAAAGGTGCCGATGCCGTTCATTGGGAAAGTGACGGCGGTACCGAGTATGATGTGGAAAAAGGCGATAAAACAGACCGCGGAACGGTTATTACTTTGCATATAAGCGATGAGTCAAAAGAATTTTTGGACGCATATAAATTAAGAGGAATACTTGAAAAATATTGCGGATTTTTACCGATAGAAATATATTTTATCGATAAAGGCGAAACAAAGGACGAAAAAGACGGAGAAAAAGAGGTAAAACCCGTTAACGACACAAATCCGCTTTGGCTTAAAAATCCGTCCGATTGTACAGATGACGATTACAAAGAGTTTTATCATAAAGTATTTTTTGATATGAACGATCCCTTGTTTTGGATTCATCTTAATGTTGACTTTCCGTTTAACTTAAAGGGTATAATATATTTCCCAAAAATCAGCCACGAACTGCAAACCATTGAGGGACAAATAAAGCTGTACAACAATCAGGTGTATATTGCCGATAATATAAAAGAGGTTATTCCGGAGTATCTTATGCTTTTAAAAGGCGTTATCGATTGCCCCGATTTACCGCTTAACGTTTCAAGAAGCTCACTTCAAAACGACGGTTATGTAAATAAGGTTTCAAATCATATTACAAAAAAGGTTGCCGATAAACTTGTAAGTATAGCCAAAAATGAAAGTGATAAATTTAAACAGTATTGGGAGGACATTAACCCGTTTATAAAATACGGATGTTTGCGAGACGAAAAATTTTATGAACGTGTAAAAGATGTGTTGTTGTTTAAAAAACTTGACGGCTCGTATGTATCGTTTAAAGATTTTGAGGATAAAGGCATAAAAGAGGTATTTTATGTAACCGACCGTGACAGTCAACAACAGTACATTGATTTGTTGAGTGCCGAAAATCTTGAAATAGTTGAATTAAATCAAATGCTTGATAATCATTTTGTGTCGCTGCTTGAATACAAAGTACCCGATATTAAATTTAAACGTGTTGACTCATATGTAAGTGAGTCGCTTAAAGACGGCAAAAAAGATGACGATAAGCAAAACGACGAAAAAATAATTGAGGCTTTTCGTTCCGTTACGGGCGAAAAGCAAAAAATACAGGTTCAAAACATAAAAAACGAAAGTGTATCGGCTATGTATGTTATGAGCGAAGAAGCACGCCGTATGGAAGAGATGCAGCGTATGATGGGACAGGCGGCTTTGTATTCTATGCCAAAACCCGAGTGCGAGCTGGTAGTAAATTCAAACTCACCTCTTGTAAACAAGGCTGTGGCAATAGCCGATGACGAGCTTAAAAAACTTGTATGCGCACAAATTGTAGATATGGCTAAAATAAGTCACGACGATTTAAAAGGCGATGACAGAAAAGCTTTTATTTCAAGAACCAATGAAATATTAAATAAAATAATTAAATAATAAAATTAAAACACACTGCATATAATTTTGATGTGACCTCCAAAAGTTAGGCTAAAAATCTAACGATTGGGAGGTCACGTTATTTTGCGGTGTGTTTTTATTTTATCAGGTATTTCCCAATACATTTTCCTGCAAAAAATAACCTTTGGTATGTTGTATAATGATTATAAACATACTGAAAGGACTAATTATTATGCAAAATACAATTTCTGTGGAACAAAATGAAAAACAAAAGCTTACTGTTGCATTAACGTTAAATGACGCGGTATGTACCGCACTATGCTTTTTTATGTCGCTTGCAACGGTATTTGACGGGCTTACACCGTTCGGTATTGCATTTTATGCCGCGTCTTTTTCGTATACGGGGTGGACATACGGCTTTATTGCGCTTGTTGCGGGCAGTTTAATATCGCGCGGTGATTTAAGTATAATACGATATATAATGTGTGCGGCAATTTTTACATTTATTAATAATATAACCGATAAATTTACAAAAACATTGCCAAAGGCAATACTAACGTCATCAATATTTTTTATTGTTAGTATGGCGTATATTACGGTACGCGGATTTTTGCTGTACGATATGGTAAATGCGGCGCTTGAAACCGTTTTGTGCTTTTCGGCTGTATATATTCTCGACGGTGCGTATCCTTTAACAATTGCATACAAAGACCGCTCTTTTTTATCGGGTGCCGAAATGCTGTCGGTTGTTTGTTTGTTTTCAATATCGATTTTAGGTTTGTCAAAAATACCTCCTGTTGGCGGAATTAAAATAAGCAACGTTGCGTCAATACTGCTTATTTTAATGCTCAATACCGAGGGCGAAATATTAACGGGTGCCGCAATAGGCGTAATACTCGGGCTTATTGCAAGCATAGATACATACAATACAAGTGCTGTTGTGGGCGCATATGCGTTTGCATCGCTTATGAGCGGATTATTTAAAAAGTTTGGAAAAGCCGGGGTTATAATGGGTTTTGTGCTTGCAAATGCGGTTATTACCGCGTTTTTAAACACATCTGCCGAGGTGCTTATAAATATATACGAAACAATAATTGCATCAATCATATTTTTGGCTGTTCCCAAAAACTTTGTTAATTATTTTGCCGAATTTCCGAGAAAAACAATGCGTTCATCGGTAAAAACTTTCAGCGGCAAAGACCGTATTCAAAATATGGTTCATTCAAAGCTTTGTGAAATGTCTAATGCATTTTGTGCAGCTTCTCAACTTATTGCGGTAACGAATGATGACCGCACGGCAGGCAAAAATTACATAAAACAGCTTATAGACAGTGCGGCGGCAGTATCGTGCGGTGAATGCGGAGGGCGTTTCAGGTGTTGGCAAACCAACTGCAAAAAAACGTATTCATTAATGCTTAATATGTTTGAAACAGCACAAAGCAACGGGTATATATCAACGGGGAGTGTACCCGAAGACTTAAAAAAAATATGCGGGCATATTCCCGATGTTGTAAAAAGTTTTAACAATATGTACTCAATGTACAAAACCGAAAGCATTTGGCGAAGCAGAATGGCGGAATTTAAAAATCTTACCGCACAGCAATTAAACGAAATATCAAAAACACTTAAAAAGACGGCGGAGCACATTGACTTGTATTTGGATACCGCACTTGAAAGCGTTATACGTACGCATATTGATAAAGCGGGCTGTCATCCCGATGAAATAACTGTTATGACAGACAACAATAATTTCTTTTTGTGTGAGGTAACGTTTAAACAGAGTGCATACCGAAAGGGAAACGAATTTAAGATTTCAAAACTTATATCCGACGCAACGGGACGAGCCGTATGCTATAATGATACGGTATACGAAAATAATTATGTTACGATGTTGTTTTATCCGCGTGATGCATACAGTGTTTCAACGGGGTATGCCTATATTCCCAAAAACGGCGAAAAGGTATGCGGCGACCGTGTAACCGTGATCAACGAGCCAAACGGAATAGTTATGGCATTGTCGGACGGTATGGGCAGCGGCGATGAGGCGGCAGATATGAGCAAGTGCACCTGTTATATGCTCGAAAAGTATATAAAGGCGGGATTTAGCGTTGAAACGGCCGTTAAAATGGTTAATTCGTCACTTATTTTAAAATCGGTAAGCGATAAATTTGCCACTATTGATTTATGCAAAATAAATACAAACGGCGGAAAAATAGATTTATACAAAAACGGCGCGGCACCCACGTATATAAAAACGGGCGACAGCGTAAAAAAAATAGAATGTAAAAGCTTACCGGCAGGTATTATAGCACATACCGATACCGATAGGGCGGGAATAACGGTTGACGACAGCACTCTTGTTGTAATGACAAGCGACGGTGCGTCTGTTTCAAACGGCGATAAAAACGATTGGATTGTTGAGGAACTTAAAAAAATAAGCACACACAATCCGCAGGTAATTGCCAATATGCTTCTCGAAAAGGCAAAACAGCTGTATCACGGCAAAGTGGGAGATGATGTTACAATAGCCGCGGCGGCGGTTTGGAAAAACTAAAAGAGATAAAGAAGATATAAATAATAGAAAAAAATGGTATAAATTTTAAAAACAGGGTGCATAATAAAGGTACAAACGATTATTAGGCAAGGAGAGTACCGTATGAAAAAAATAACCGCATTTAACAGATTAATGTATGTTTTAAATCCCAGAAAATCATTACAGGAATTTATGAACGAAGCCGAGAACTGTGTGCGTGAATATGCACTTCATTCATTCGGAATAAATAAAGTACCTAAAATTCATACCGTATCGGAGTACTCCGAGTGTTTTGTATACACACAAAAAATACGAAAAAAACCAAATTGCAGAAAAATTAATGTTATGATAAATATGTTTCTTGCATTGTCATCTGTTGCGGCGGCATATATTATATACCGATGTATAAGTTAGGCAATGCGTGTTTAATTCTTTCTTATACAGGCAAAAAGGCATATGGCAAAACGATTGTGTTTTGCTGTATGCCTTTTAAAATTGCACCAAAATACCGCACAATAAAAACTTTTAAAATTAAAAAATATATGTGCAATTATACAAAATATGCCAAAAATCGAAAAAAGCTCACAAAAATTATGACTTTTTGAGTCTATATATAATAGAGGGGCAAATAATAA
>USKN01000105.1 GCA_900555295.1 uncultured Eubacteriales bacterium | reverse complement strand
TTAATATATATTATTTTAACAAATGACATAAGCAAAAATATACCTGCCGATACAGGTGCCGTTTGTATACCGTATATATTTCCCGCATATGTTACAAAAAGTGCAAATGCCGCACAAATCAACATATCAAATGCAAAGTGCAAATTATTATATTTACCCGATATGCACAGCTGTACCGCATATATAAGCAAATAAATGCCCGCCCAAACAAGCGCCGCCGCATAAGGCATAAAAACATCCGATATGGAAATACTGCACAAAACCGCTGCAGCGGTTCCGCCAATCATACAAAATATTACTCCCATAGCACATCTCTCCTTACGGTTTTACTGCTCGCTGTCGGTTTTGGCATATTTAAACGTAAAGTTTCCGCTGTATGCCGGTACAACAACCTTGTTTTGTTTTTGAACATCAAAACCGATTTTATAGTTTTTAAGTTCTTCGGCTATACCGCCCGGCATATTAACGGCAGACTCCAAAGTATCTTTATTGCCGAGTGCGTTTATTTTAAACGGCGGTGCACACCTTATACCGTTAATTAAAATTGTATTGCCCACACACCTTATTGCGGTTGAAGTTACAATTCTTTCGCCGTTAATGCTTACAGCCTCCGCGCCTGCGCCGAACAACTCGTTTACCACATCACGCAAATCCCTGTCGTGTATAATATAATCCGATAAATTTTCGCCCGTTTTTAACAATGATGAGTCGGTAACGGTAATAACTACACCCTCGCCGTACACTCTGCTCACTCCCGCCGCAATTCTCATTGTTTCAAGCTCTGCGGCAATTGCTTTGCTGCCCGAGCTGTTTTTTGCCGCGTCTGCTCTGTAATCGTTTACTATGCTGTTTAAATCGAGTATTTGCTCGTTTAAGGCAATGTTTTTTTGCTTTTCGTTAATAAGCTCCTGTTTAAGCATATCAATCTCATCGGTTTTATTTTTGCCGTTATACGGTTTGGCGGCATTGTTTTTTATTATTGACACAAACAAAAAACTAACAGAAAATGCCAAAACAAAAAGCGTTATTTTAACGGGTTTTTTATTCAACATATCATTGTCCTCCCCTGTAGGTAACGTTTTCGGTATCCGACAGTTCTATGACACCGCCCGTAACGCCGTCCATCTCGGCAAGCGCGGCTTTTAAATAAGCAATTTTATATTTAAGATTATCCGAATTGCCGAGTTGGGCTTTCATTCCGTTTGCAAGTTCAAACGATATATTATCGCTGTCTTTAAGATTTATAACTTTAACGTCTTCGCCAAGCCCCTCTTTTTCTATATACCCGGCAACGGAATACAATAGTTTTTCGGTTTCGGCATTTGAAAACTCCGCTTTTGAGCCTATTTCAAACGATTTTAACGAAATGCCTTTTACAACGGGCCGATTAAGCTGTGAATAGGATTGCTTTATTTCGAGTATTTTGCCCCGCTTATCGGTACCCACAAAACTGCCCAAAAAACTAATATAAACGCACTCAACACTTTCGCTTACCGTAATTTTAATTTTAGACGGCGGCAAACGTTTTATTTTTACGCTGTCAATATATGCTACAGATGAAATTTGCTGTTTTGCACGTTTTAAATTTACCTTAAACATATTTAAACCTTTATATATTCCCGACGCTTTTAATATTGTTTCGGTATTTACGGACGCATTGCCGTCCACCTCTATAGTACGGACATTATAAACAGGCGTAAAAAACGATACAATAATAATAAACACAACCGATGCGGCAATAACCGTTATTTTTTGTTTTCTTTCTATTAATCCGTAAATTTTACTTTTGATGTTAAACGAAAATTCATCATCGGTTGAGCAGTAATTTAAATTTTTATCTTTTGATTTTTTCAAATCACTCAATCCTCTCCGCGTCTGCTCCGAGATACGACAGTTTGTTTTCCAAACACTCATATCCCCTGTATATATATTCGGCATTATTTACAATTGTCCTGCCTGTTGCCGCAAGTCCTGCCGCCACAAGTGCGGCACCGCTTCTTAAGTCGCGTGCGCAAACCTCGCATCCGCAAAGTTTACCCACACCGTTTACAAAGGCACAATTTCCTTTAAGTTTTATATCGGCACCCATTTTATTAAGTTCAAATGCGTGGTTCATTCTGTTTTCAAATATATTTTCTTCAATAATGCTCCTGCCGTATGACGCCGCAACAAGCGTCATTGCAAGCGACTGACAATCGGTTGGAAATCCCGGGTACGGCTCTGTGCAAATTTTAACGCAGGCACCGTCTTTAAGCATTTTGCCGTCGGATACCAGTTTAAGTTTTTTTTCATTGTAAATTGTAATATCGCAACCGAGTTTTTTTAAAAATTCGGTATATATATTTAAACACGAATTACAGCAATCAAAAAGTTCAAGTTTTCCGCCCGTCATACATACTGCCGACATAAGAGTAGATTGTTCAATTCTGTCTGCCATAACGGTATATTCCGCACTTTCAAGCTTTTCAACTCCGTAAATTGTAATATTTTTCGTACCCGCTCCGTAAATATTTGCACCCATTGAATTTAAAAAATTTGCCAAGTCGCATATTTCGGGTTCAAGCGCCGCATTGTGTATTTGGGTAATTCCCATACCTTTACAGGCATACATCATAATATTTTCGGTTGCGCCCACCGACGGAAAATCAAGATTAACAACTCCGCCGATTGCGGATATGCACTGCGCAGAAAAAATGTTTTCATCGGTTTGTTCAACCATACATCCCAAGCAATTAAGCGCTTTAATATGCATATCCACAGGGCGTGCACCTATAGGGCATCCCCCCGGCAAACACATTACCGCTTTTTTAAACCTTGCCAGCAATGCTCCCATAAAAACAAACGACGACCTTATGCATTTCATAAGCTCACACGGCACAACATAATTATTTGCACCTGCCGAATTAACGGTTACAGTTCCGTTTTTAAATTCAACCGTACAGCCGATGCATTTCAAAATATTGCAAACCGCTTTTACATCGGATAAATCGGGACAATTATGTATAATACATTCCTTTTCGTTTATAAGTGCCGCGGCAAGTATGGGAAGTACCGCATTTTTTGATCCCTGCACCCTTACGCGTCCCTCTAATCTGTCAACTCCGCTTACAGATATTTTGCTCATACAATCTCCTCCCACAGTTATACAATATTGTATTGTATGCTGCGGGGGGCTTTCAAGTTACAGTATGTAGGCGGCAAAATATTATTTGCCCGAAGATGATATTTTAACAAGCTCGCGGTAAATCATATCGGTTGCGCTTAACGTACCCATTATGCGTGCATTTCGGCACATTGTGTGCCTTACTTTATCATCATTTAAAATTCTTTGCACATTTGCCGTAAGCGTATTTATATTAAAGTCTTTTTCCAAAATCATACACGCCGCCTTATTGTCGGCAAGTGCACGCGCGTTGTATTCCTGATGATTATTTGTAACGTTTGGCGACGGTATAAGAACAGACGCTTTGCCGAGTGCGCAAAGCTCCGATAAAGTTATTGCACCGCTTCTGCTTATTACAAGGTCTGCCGCATTAAGTACGGTATCCATATTGTGTATATACGGTGTTATTTTAATATTATCCGCCAAAACAATTCCCTTGTTTTTAATTATGCTCTTAACACGTCCGTACTCTCTGTCGCCCGTGCCGAAACAAAGGTTAATATTGCTGCCGTTTATTTTTTCTATAAACTCAATCATTACATCGTTAATTTTAGACGCACCCAAACTGCCGCCGAATGCAACAATAAATTTTTTATTGCCTATTCCGAGCATTTCGCGTGCCGTATCATAATCGGTACTCAAAAGGCTCGGTCTGATAGGATTTCCCGTAAGCACCGTTTTTTTTGCCGATTGCAAATAATTATCGGTATCCTTAAAACTTATGGCGGTTACGTTTGCCTTTTTTGACAGCACTTTTATTGCAGTGCCGGGAAACACGTTTTGCTCGTGTATAAGAGTGGGAATTTTTCGACGCTGTGCCGCAAACACAGGCGGCGCACACACATATCCGCCCGTTCCTACAACAACATCGGGTTTAAATTCATCTATTATTTTTATAGATTTTTCGTAAGCCGAAAGCATTTTAAATGCCGTAACAATATTTGACGGTGTAATTTTTCGGCGCAATCCCTCAACATCTATATATTTAATCAAAAAGCCTTCTTTAGGTACAAGCTTACTTTCCATGCCCCCTGTTTTTCCGATGAAAAGTATCTGTGTATTTTTATCCATAACAAGTGCATAGCGCGCAATTGCAAGCGCAGGATTTATATGTCCCGCAGTGCCGCCGCCGGCAAGCAGAATTTTCATAAGCTTATTCACCTCTGTACTATAGTTTTAATAATTTATTTGCGCTTTTTATATCTCGACACATTAAGCACAACACCCATTTGCGCAAGAATTATGCAAAGCGACGTACCGCCCGCGCTGAAAAACGGAAGTGTTATTCCCGTGCAGGGACAAGATGATGTTACAACGGCAATATTAAGTATTACCTGAATTGCAATAAGCGCCATTATTCCGCTTACCAACAGCGACGAAAACATATCGGGCGATGTCATTGCAATACGTATTCCTCTCCACACAAGCAGAGCAAACAATATAATCATCAAAAGTGCGCCGAAAAAGCCAAGTTCCTCACACAAAATAGAAAAAATAAAATCGTTTTGCGGTTCGGGAATATATAAAAACTTTTGCCTGCTTTGTCCGAGTCCCAAACCGAAAAGTCCGCCCGAACCTATGGCATAAAGCGACTGTACAACCTGATATCCCGTATCCGACGCGTCTTTAAACGGGTCTATAAACGATAAAAGTCTTTTCATTCGGTACGGTTCCATAATAATTAAAACCGCAACCGCCGGAATAAGCGGAAGTGCAATACGAAAAAAATATTTTATGTCGGCTCCCGCTATAAAAAGCATTGCCAACCCCACGCACATTATAACCAAACATCCGCTCATATGCGGTTCTATAAGTACAAGAACGCTTATAACGCATATTACCGCAAGATTGGGCAAAAAACCTTTTGTAAAGCTGTTTAATTTTACATAATCGTGATTAAGCCGGCGTGCCATATATACTATAACGGCAAATTTGGCAATTTCGGACGGCTGAAACGTGAGCGGTCCCAAACCAATCCAGCGTTTTGCACCGTTTACATCCGTTCCTATTATAGGCACGGCAATAAGAAGCAAAACTGTTATACCCAAAATGGGAAGTGCCAATTTATACCACGTTTTATAGTAAATATTACTTATAAGAAACATTACCGCAACGCCTATAACAGCCCAAATAAACTGACGTTTAAAAAAATAAAGTGCGTCGCCGTGAATGTAATATGCCGATGCCGTGCTTGCCGAAAACACCATAATAAGGCCGTATACAAGCAATGCAATTACAATTACAAGAAACGGATAGTCAATACGCTTGGTTTTCTTTTTACGCGTTCTTTTTTCTGCTGTGTTTTTTGAGTTGTTGTTAGGCAAATCAGACAACAGCAATACCTCCCCAATATGCAATCAAAGCCAAAACAAGGCTGACTGCCGAAAATGTTAATACTATTTTTACCTCACTCCATCCGCACATTTCAAAGTGGTGATGTATCGGGCTCATTTTAAATACTCTTTTACCCGTAAGTTTAAAGCTTGTTACCTGTATTATAACCGATAAAGTTTCCATTACATACACACCGCCGGCAATAATAAGCACAAGCGGCATTTTAAGTCTTAATGCAAGAGCGCATACAGCACCACCCAAAAAGAGCGAACCTGTATCACCCATAAAAACTTTTGCGGGGTGACGGTTAAACGCCAAAAAGCCTATGCATCCGCCGGCAATTGCGCCGGCAAACAAAGCTGCCGTTGTATCGCCCTGTTTAACTGCCGCCACACCAAAAAACAAAGTAACTATAACGGTAACCGATGACGCAAGTCCGTCAACACCGTCGGTTAAATTAACACTGTTTGTTGTGCCTATAAGCACAAACAATGCAAACGGTATATAAAATATTCCAAAATCAACGGTTTTTTTAACAAACGGAATAATAACCTCCGAATTAACAATATTCCACTGCATAGCCGCATATAAAAATATTATGCTTGCCAGCAATTGAAGTGTAAATTTTTGCATTTCGGTTAATCCCAAATTGCGGCGCTTAACAACTTTAATAAAATCATCGGCAAAACCTATGGCGCCAAATGACACACCAAACAATACAAGGCACAATCCCTCGCGTGTTCTCATAAACAAAAGTGCGCAAATCATTACCGAAAAAATAAAAATTACACCGCCCATTGTTGGAGTTCCGCGTTTTTTCTTATGCCAGCTCGGACCTATTTCGCGTATTTCCTGTCCAAATTTAAGCCGTATTAAAAACGGAATTACAACAGGCCCCGCAATAAGGGCAATTGCAAGTGATGTTATTAATGATAAAATAAGATTATAAAACATAGTTTGTTCACCGTCTTTTCGTACGCATTATTACAGTATATTAATTATTTTTATTAAGTATATCTCGTACTGCTTCGCGTTCGTCAAAATGTATTGTACCTTCGGCAAGTATTTGATACGTTTCGTGTCCTTTGCCCGCAAGCACTATAACATCATCTTTTTGTGCATTTTCAAGTGCGTACTTTATGGCTTCCTTTCT
>USKN01000104.1 GCA_900555295.1 uncultured Eubacteriales bacterium | reverse complement strand
TTATAGAAGAAACAATAAAATGTGCACGTGCTCTTAAAACAATAGGTGTGCGCGAAAACGACAGGGTTACAATTGCAATGCCAAACTGCCCGCAGGCTATTTATATGTTTTATGCCATAAATCTTGTGGGAGCGGTTGCAAATATGATACATCCGCTTTCGGCAGAAAAGGAAATAGAGTATTATTTAAACGAGTCGCAAAGCGTAACAGCGGTAACGCTTGACCAATTTTACGGTAAATTTGAAAATATAAGGCAAAACACAAAAGTTGTTAATATAATACTTGCAAGCGTAAAAGATGAGCTTTCAAAGCCGATAAAGGCGGGATATATGCTTACGGAGGGAAGAAAAATACAAAAAATTCCGTCCGATGCACCCGTAATACGCTGGAACGAGTTTATGCGTATGCAAAAACATTGTTTTTACAACTACAAAGTAAACCGCAAGGCTGATGATGCGGCGGTTATACTGTACTCGGGCGGTACAACGGGTACAACAAAGGGAATTGTACTTACAAACAAAAACTTTAATGCACTCGGCGAGCAGGTTATTGCCGCAAATCCTATGTTTAGACCCGGTGATAAAATGCTTGCCGCAATGCCACTTTTTCACGGATTTGGACTTGGCGTTTGTATACATACAATGCTGTCACAGGGTGGGAGATGTATTTTGGTACCGCGCTTTACGGCAAAAAGTTACGCAAAGCTTATTGTTAAATACAAATGTAACTTTATAGCCGGTGTACCTACGCTTTACGAGGCACTTTTAAGACTCCCGTCTATGGACGGCGCTGATTTAAGCTGCTTAAAAGGTGTATTTTCGGGCGGTGATTCGCTGTCGGTTGAATTAAAGAAAAAGCTTGATAAATTTTTGTACGACCATAAAAGCAACGTTCAGGTTCGTGAAGGTTACGGTATGACCGAAACCGTTACTGCGTGCTGCCTTACTCCGCCGCATATGTTTAAAAAGGGGAGTATAGGTGTGCCTTTTCCCGATACATACATAAAAATAGTTGAGCCGGGTACTGAAAATGAGCTTAATTACGGCGAAGAGGGCGAAATCTTGCTTTCGGGTCCCACTGTAATGAAAGAGTATATGAATCATAAAAAGGAAACCGAGCAAACATTAAGACTTCACCGCGACGGATTTTTATGGGTTCATTCGGGTGATTTGGGAATTATGGATAATGAGGGATTTGTGTATTTTAAAGGACGCGCCAAAAGAATGATTATATCGTCGGGATACAATATTTATCCCGCACAGATAGAAAATATACTCGACGCAAACAAAAATGTACAAATGAGTTGTGTAATAGGTGTTCCCGATGAATATAAAATGCAAAAGGTTAAAGCGTTTGTAATGCTTGTTCCGGGCGTTGAAAAAAGCGATGAGGTAAAAAAAGAAATAATGGATTATTGCAAAAAGCATATTGCAAAGTATGCTATGCCGTATGATATAGAATTTAAAGACGATATGCCCAAAACGCTTGTGGGCAAAGTTGCTTATCGTGTGCTTGAGGAGCAGGAACTTAAAAAAAATAATATTTTAAAAATAAATACAAGTGAAAATATTGAGCATAACAGTGCACAAAAATATGGGGAAAAATGTGAAAAGATAAACAGTGTCGGTAATTGACCCGGCATTAAAAACAAGGTATAATTTATACATAAAAACCGTAATGAAGTTTTAAAAAGCATATCGCAGAGCGATATATTGGCATATTTTTTACCGGAGTATTTTGACGGAGTGGTACTTATTGATACCGAAACTCAAAAAATTATTTATGATTTAATGCTTCCCTTGGTTTCGTCAATATTGTCAATGTTTTGCCACAGCAGAATAAAAGTATCGGCTATAACCTCTTCAATATCCTCTTTTGAAACAGCTCCGCCGACGGTATTGTATATTAATGTACTTGCATATGGAGTATATATTTTAATTGCTTTTTCCAAACTGTTTTTCTTTTTTGCTTTAAGATTATGTAGTAATTTTAATTCGTTTGCCTACACATAAACAATTAAAAAGGTTGCAATTTTATTTAAAAAAGAGGTGTGCCGCAAAATACAATTATACTTTGCGGCACACTCCTTTGCTGCGGTAAAACGATTAACTTTAAATATTTCGTACTCCTGTTATATCGCATACAACTTCTCCTGCCATAATAAGCCCCGCAACGGCAGGTACAAAAGCCGTACTGCCCGGTATTTGGCGGCGCTGCGTGCAAGTGCGCTGTGTACCCGGAGGGCATACGCAGTTTGATTTGCAGCCTACATTATCGTCTATAGGCGTCATTGCCTTTTCTTTTGAATATACAACCTTTAGTTTGGGTATACCGCGCCTTTTTAATTCGCGTCGCATTACACGCGCAAGTGGGCATATTGAAGTTTTATAAATATCGGTTACTTCAAAAGCCGACGGGTCTAATTTGTTGCCCGCTCCCATTGAGCTTATTATGGGAGTTGACGATAAGGAGGCACGAACCGCCAATTCTATTTTTCCCGTTACGGTGTCTATGGCGTCAACCACATAATCGTATATGCCAAAATCAAACATATCCGCAGTTTCGGGTGTGTAAAATGTTTTGTATACAGTAACGTTTGCGTTGGGGTTTATATCCAATATACGCTCCTTTGCAACATCTGTTTTGTATTTGCCGACCGTTTTGCGTGTGGCATATATTTGACGGTTTATATTTGTTATACATACTTTATCATCATCTATTAAATCAATGTATCCCACACCGCTACGCGCAAGTGCCTCTGCCGTATATCCGCCCACACCGCCTATTCCGAATACGGCAACGTGTGAGTTTTTAAGTTTTTCCATTGCTTCTTTTCCAAGCAAAAGCTGTGTTCTTGAAAATTGATTGAGCATAATTTCCTCCATATATTTGTACAAATTAATAATTATCCAAAAAATTATGTGTTCCGTTCTTGTCTTTATAAGCAATAATTGTTTCAAGATTTACATTTTGAACGCTTTTAAATATATTGCTTTCAACATATGGATTTGTTTGTTTTAATTTTGCTATTATATGTTTTGTTTCAAGTCTTTTTGAACCTGTTCTCGATGACGTAAGGCATGCTTCCGATGTGCAGGTATCGGTAAACTTGCAGGCGCATTGTATAAATTGCAAATCGCAATAGTCACGCCATTTTTTTATATCGTCTTCACGTATATGGTACATAGGACGTATAAGCTCCATACCCTCAAAATTGGTGCTTTTAAGCTTTGGCATCATAGTTTGGGTTTGACCGCTGTACAGCATTCCCATTAAAATTGTTTCAATAACATCATCATAATGGTGACCGAGAGAAATTTTGTTGCAGCCGAGTTCTTTTGCCTTTGAGTACAAATATCCTCTTCGCATTCTTGCACATACATAACACGGCGACTTTTCTATATTGTATACAGAGTCAAATATGGTGCTTTCAAATACGGTAATGGGTATATTGAGTTTTTTTGCGTTATGTTCTATAATTTCGCGGTTTTCACTGCTGTATCCGGGGTCCATTACCAAAAATACAAGTTCAAAAGGAAATTTGTTATGACGTTTAAGCTCCTGAAAAAGCTTTGCCATAAGCATAGAGTCTTTTCCGCCGGATATGCATACCGCAATTTTATCGTTTGGTTCAACAAGCTTGTATTCGTTAATCGCATATGCAAATTTTGAAAAAAGCTGTTTGTGAAATTTTTTTTGTATGCTTTTTTCCACCTTTTCAAGCGTTTTAACATCTGTGCTTTCGCGCCTTATTTTTTCTTTAAGCCAGCCTATATAACCCTCATTTAAACTGTATGCGCAAAACCCGTCGGCACAAAGCTGTTCGGCAAGGTCTACGCTTACAATTCCCGATTTGCAGTATAAAATTATTTTTTTTGTTTTATCAAGCGTCTCGCTTTTAAAATTATCAAGCGGTATGTTTACCGCACCGTCCATATGCCCGTATTCAAACGATACTACGTCACGTATATCCACAAGCATATATTCCGCACTTGTTAATTTTTGTAATTCATTGAGAGTAATTTCTGTCATATTGTTTATTCACCTTTTTACATTTCCAATATCGGTTACAATTTCGTATCCTGCCGACTGTACTCGCTTTTCAAGGCAGCCCCTGCATTGTGCGGCTTCCTCTCCCGTACATATTTTATTTTCGTACAAGTCGTACAGCTTTCGTGTTTTAACGGGGGATAGATTTGGCATTACTACGTTTGCACCGGCTTTAAGACCCAATTCTCTGCCGTTTGGGTGCAGTGTGCCGAGTGAGGTTGTTGACGGTATAAGCGCATACGGAAACATAAGTCTTAACACGGCAACAAGCCTTAACGTAAGCTCAACCGAGCCGTTGTTTTTATCTTTAAACGGAGTTTCGCTGTGCGTTATATACGGCCCTATACCTATCATATCCGGATTAAGCTCTTTTAAAAAACGCAAATCGCTTATTAAATTATCTGTTGTTTGATAGGGACTGCCCACCATAAATCCCGAACCTACCTGATAGCCTATTTCTTTTAAATTAAAAAGACACTTTTTGCGGTTTTCAAGGCTCATATTTTTGGGGTGAAGCATTTTATAATGTTTTTCATCGGCAGTTTCGTGGCGCAAGAGATATCTGTTTGCACCCGCATCAAAAAATGATTTGTAGCTTTCTTTGCTTCTTTCGCCTATTGAAAGCGTTATTGCGCAGTCTTTATAATTTTTGCGTATTTCCGATACAATATCGCATATAAGTTCATCGGTATAATAGGCGTCTTCTCCGCCTTGAAGTACAAAAGTTCTGAAACCGAGCGAATAACCTTCACGGCAGCAGTCAAGTATTTCATCCTTTGTAAGGCGATATCTTACGGCGTTTTTGTTCGACCGTCTTATTCCGCAATAAAGGCAATCGTTTTTGCAATAATTTGTAAACTCTATCAGGCCGCGTATATATACTTTATTGCCGTATACTTCGCGTCTTACAAAATCCGCTTTTTCAAATAATTCATTATCGTATTTGTTTGTATTTAAAAGTTCTTTAAACTCAATATCGTTTAAATTGTTTTCGCGGTATAATTTATTTAAAATTTTATTCAATGTATATCACTTCCCAACACTACTATATAATAACATAATGCTTTAAAATATACAACAGTTATATTTTACATTTTTTAAGCCCGTATTTTATTTTGACTCTTTCAATTTTTTCAATAAGCGGCTGTGCGCCAAACCATAAAAAGAAAGCCGTTGCAAGTCCGTGTATAATATCAAACGGCAAACCCATAATATATGCCGATATAAACATTGCCTTTGTGGGTTTTGGCTGCCATATTATTACGGAGGCAGAATTCATTATTCCGCCGTATACAATAACCGTTGCCAAAAAGCCGAATATACATAATCCGCTCTTTGTTCGTTTTATTAATTTGTTTTGATACATTATTCCCGCAATAAGTCCAACCGCTCCAAACGAAAACATTTGCCAGGGCGTCCAGGGACCCTGACCAAAAAAGAAGTTTGATACAAAACCCGTAACGGCACCCGTTAAAAATCCCGTTTCGCCCCCAAAACATATTCCCGTTATAATTACTGCGGCAACAACGGGTTTAAATTGCGGAAGCGGTGCAAATGCCGCACGTCCGGCAACAGCGCAGGCACATAATACACTTATAATAACAAGTTCGCGCGCGTGGGGTTTTTTATCCTCAAACGCACACATAAACGCAGTAAGCGTTTCAAATATAATAAGCAAACTTATAAAGTAATATTTTCTGTCTTTTAAATAATACACTCCCGTAAATATTGTGAGAGGTATAATAATTAAAGTGATAATCAGCGCCAGACGCGATTTTTGCGTAAGACGTTCTTTAAACGGTTCGTTTTTGGCATAGTTTATGTATTCTTTTTGCGGAATAATATTTAAAAGTGCCCCGCCGAGGAATATAATTGCCGCAATTTGAAAAACAATGTCCTTCCAATCTGTATATTCGGACACAAATTTAAATTGCGTAACCGCAAAGAGTACAAAAAAAACAAGTGCCGCCGCCATATTTAAAAAAGTTATTTTTTTGCTGTTTTTATTGTTTTTTAAATTGTTTGTTAAATTTTGAGTACATATATTTGTATTTTGTATGTCAGCCTTAAACTGTTTAATATCGGTTTTTCTTTGCTCAATGTGAAGTGCCGCCGATAAATCACTCTCTTTTACGGCATTCGGTATAATATCACGCGCCATTCGGTTGACAGCTGTTGTATAATAGCTGTTTCCCGCAAAGAACGGACGTGTTGCGGCCTGCGATACAATCTGCCCGTCAAAAAACATAGCGCATCTGTCGGCACACTCGGCACAAAACTCAATATCGTGTGATACCGTAATTATGGTTATACCGCTTTTGCATAAACTTTTCAGTATGTTTGCAAGTTTAATTTTAAAATGTGCGTCAAGACCTTTTGTTGGTTCATCGAGAATAATTATATCGGGATTTTTTAAAAGCACAATTGCAAGTGCCGCACGCTGCGCTTCACCGCCCGATAAATCATACGGATGATTTTTTAAAACACCGCTTATTTCACACAATTTTGCAATATTTTCTATTTTTTGCTGTGTATTTATTTTATTGTTTTCGGTATTGCAAATAGCATTTTTTAATTCGTCATAAACCGTTTTTTGGCAAAAAACGGTTTGCGGA
>USKN01000103.1 GCA_900555295.1 uncultured Eubacteriales bacterium | reverse complement strand
CCCTCAACCAAACGCTTGTCGTCGCATACAATTGTAATTGACTCGGGCGGGGCGGGCGATGTAACGGTTACTTTGCACCAAGGCGCAATTATGGGTGAATCGTTATCGCCCTCCATACCGTTTGCGGTTACTATGTATTCACCGTCTTTATCAAATGTAAGAGTTGCACTTCCGTTTTCGTCTATAAGAATGTCTTCGCCGTTTTCGTCTTTAATTGCCTCGCTTAAAGAACCGTCGGCATTTACCGTATTAAGAGTAATATATCCGTCTTTTCCGTTAATGTTTTTTGCCGTAGGCTTTGCATCCATAGCGCTCATTGCCATAAAGCCCTTTAACGTAAGCGTAAACGGCTCGCCGGCAGTTACATTTTTTTCGGTTTCGTCAAAAAATGTATAATAATCCGCCCAATACAAATCCTGATACGCAAACAATTCTATATTATCGTTATTTTCTATGCGTGCCGTATCGGCAACATATCCCGTGGCTGTTCCGTAAGCCGGGTTTACTATACCGTCGTCGGGCATTAAACCGTTTACAAAAAATCCCGTGCTTGACATATCGCTTCCAAATGCTTTTTTTACAATGCCGTTTGATATATCGAGATAATTTTTTGCCGTTTCCTCTGTAAATGAGTCCCCATATTTAGCTATATGCGCCGCAACAAGTGCGTCAAACACGGTAGGTTTATCTACCTCAACCTCATTATGATCCTTTTGGGCTACCGTATAGCCGTATTGCTCGGCAATACCGTCTTTTACTTCAACATTGCCGCGGTTAAATAAAAACGCACCGTCTTTTTGTGCCGATATTGTAACACTTACCGCGTCGGCATTTTGTAAAGGCTCGGCATTTTCGGCTGAAATGCCTGCTGCGTTTTGGTTAAGTTCAACGTCCGCATATGACGGGAGCATTGTAAATATCATAACAAACGTTAAAAACAACGCTGCACATTTTTTCATATCTTTTGTACCTCCGTAATGATTTTTAATCTATGTAAAGGGCGCTTAAAAAAAAAAAAGAAACCCGAAAAAAATAAAAAAGCTGTAATAATCCATATAAAACAATAGATTATCACAGCAGTGTTTTCCTGTGTTATTATCATATTTTGGCACACATATAAAAGCACATTTTAATAATGCACCAAAACTGTTATTTCTGTATGCGGTGCATACTTTGCAAAACAACATCAAAGCAGGTCTTCCGGCTCACAATCTGCAGAGCGTATTTTTATATGCTCCCCGTTTATATATTTTGCCTTCTCGGTTTCCCAATGACTGACTTTCGTCAACAAATACACAAACATTCAATTGCACACGGCGACTGTTAAACGCACGGGATTTACACCCGTTTCCCTTTTAACCTCCCATACCCAAAATACGGTATGGGCGACACTTTGTATGAATATTAACTTTTATATATATATTCTACCATAAACACTAATATGTAACAATAGACAAATCAAACAAAGAATATAACAAAACAAACATAATCTGCTGAAAACAGTACAAAAAACATATAAACATAATAATAATGCTAAAAAAATAAGAGCCGAACGGCAAATGAATATAATATACCGTTTGGCTCTTGCCTATGCAGACGTTACAACATCTGCCTAAACACTATTTGTTATTATTTAAATCTATTTGTGCACCTTTAATTTTAAGCGTTACAATTTCAAAATTATTTATGCAAAGGTTTATGCTTTTACCATCCGCGTTTACGGCAACATCATTTTGTTCGGTCATATCGCATATATAAGCGCTTTCAAAATCAAACCCAAAATCAAGTGTTACATCTGTTTTGCGGTCAAAACATTCGTAAAGACGAATAATAATATCATCACTGTCTTCTGCTTTTTTAACCGTTTCAACAAAAACATTTTCCGCATTGCATTTTACAAGCGAATATGTTTCGGGGAGGTTTCCGTTTTGCTTGCCGATATTAACGGCGCTTAACGGTTGATTTACAATATATGCTTCGTTTATTACGTGTGCCGATTTAAACGTACCGCTGTGCGGAAGTATGGAATATGTAAAACGGTGCACTTCTTTATCTGCCATAGCATTTGGGTATGTGGCAGATTTAAGAACAGTTAATTTTAAAACATTTCCCTCGGCACTGTAGCCGTACTTGCAGTCGTTTAAAAGCGCAAGTCCGTAATTATCTTCGGAAATATCCGCCCATTTATGAGCGCAAACCTCAAACTTTGCCTTATCCCACGATGTGTTGTAATGAGTGGGACGTGTTATATTGCCAAATTGAATATCATATGTTGCATATGTAGCGTGAACATTTACGGGAAATGCAATTTTCATTAATTGGTGTTCTTGTTTCCAATCAATTTCCGTTTCAAAATCAATTCGGCGAATATTCTCATACACATAAATATTCTGCTTAATTACCGACTCCAAAAATTCGCGTACAACCGTTATGCAAAATGCACTGCCGCACGATTTTGCAGTAATGCTTTTAACATTGTTTATATGATATTTTTTGTTTGTGTAATAACTTGTAATTTCCCACGCATCCCAACTGCGCGGAAAATCCTCAAAAATCTCAAACTCGTTAAATTTGCCGCTGTTTACCGCTCTGTTATTTTGTTTATCGTAAAGCATAACAATATCGGCATTTTCATCAAACTTTATTTCATAAAACGGAGTATTTAAAATTCCGTCCTCAAACGTAATGCTGTTTTTATCGTTAAACTCTTTAACAACAGTATATCCGAGCGGTGCAATGTTTTTGGCAAAAATCTTTTTGCCGTCCAAATCAAACACCGTATCACAGTTAAATCCGTTTGGATTGTACACAAACACTCCGCCGTCGGTTTTTATGCTTGACGATATAAGCGAAAGTTTGTTTTTTACCGTTTCACTGCCGTCGTTAATAAGTTTTTTGTATTCGCTGTCGGTAACTTCGTACACCTCATAAATAGACGAACCGGGTATGATATCGTGGAATTGATTAAGAAGTATATTCTTCCATGCGGCATTAATTTGAACTTGCGGATATTCTTCATTAAAAATAAGTTTGTCCGCCACACACAGCGTTTCGAGTTTTTGATATAAAAACTCGCATTTGCGGTTGTTGCGCTTGTTTTTGGCAATTGAAGTATATGTTCCGCGATGAAGTTCAAGGTACAGCTCGCCTACCCAACGCGGTACAAAACCTATCTGCTCCGCGTTTTTATCAAAGTTTTCTTTAACACGGTTTAAAAAATCATATGCAAAACCTATCTGTGTTTTGGGTATACCCGGTATTCCGTACGCAAGACGTCTTTGATACTCAAGCATATCTAATGTAGGCCCGCCGCCTCCGTCGCCATAACCAAAAGTAATGAGTGTTTCGTTATTGTATTCTTTTTGATTGTATCTCTCCCACGTACCTATAACCTGCCTTGGCGTTATATTCCCCACATATGTTGTAAAGTTTACTTTTTCGCCGTTCTCGGGCAAATCCTGTGCGGTAATAAAATATGTAAATATTTCACTGCCGTCAATACCCTGCCAATAAAAAGTATCGTACGGCATAGTGTTTGTTTCGTTCCAGCTTATTTTTGATGTAACAAAGTACTCTATTCCGCTTTTTTTCATAATTTGCGGCATAGCGGCACTGTAGCCGAAAACATCGGGAAGCCATACCGTCTTGTTATCAACCCCAAATTCGTTTTTAAAAAAGCGCTTTCCAAACAATATTTGGCGTATAAGACTTTCGCCGCTTGTAATGTTGCAATCCGCCTCAAGCCACATAGCGCCCTCGGGTTCCCATACTTTATTTTTAACCGCTTTCTTTATACGCTCGTAAAGCTCGGGCGCGTCCTCCTTTACAAATTCATAAAGCTGGGGTTGCGACGACATAAATTTGTATTCGGGATACTGCTCCATATACGATAATACGGTTGAAAAGCTTCTTTGTGCTTTTTCACGTGTTTGAGCAACCGTCCACATCCACGCAACATCGATATGCGTATGTCCTATGCAATTAACGGTTGCATTGGATTTTCCGCAAACTTTTCCGTAAAATTCGCTTTTTATATAGCAAAGCGCGTCATCAACGCTTTTGTAAAACTCTTCCGAACCCGGCACAAGAAAATTAACTTTGCGTAAAGTATTGTCAAGATATTTCATTATTGTTATAAAATTATCGTCCGTTTTTTTAAAACACAGTGCGGCTTCATACGGAACACGTACATCATAATAAAGCTCTTTTATTTTTTCGTCAATAAGTTTAAGTTCGGGAATTATTTCGGTATATTTATCAATCATACCCACATAATAATAAATAAGCATTTCATATTTTTTGTCAAATTCAAGCAATAAATCGGTATGGTTTACATCAAGTCCCTGAACAATTTTACCGTTTAAGTAAACAAGGCATTGCGGATTTGTGGCATCCCACTCGTTCTCACGACCCGTATGCAAAGAAAAGAAAACCTTTTTACCTTTGATTTTTTTAGGTGTTTCAAAATTAATTTTTACCCAAAAATGCTTATCCTTGCCGCAAACGCGGTCACCGCCTTTAAACGGTGTAAATTTTGTATCGGCATCGGGCGCATTTTTTCCGTTTTTGTAATCGCAAGGTGCAATTTCTGTATTGTCTATGCTGCAAAGTTTTTCTTCCGACATTTTACGAAGTTTTGCGCATAATACTCTTACCTTGTCCGCTATAAAATCCATTTTTTTCACCCCTTGTTTTAAAGTCTGCCGTATAAATTCATAAGTTCTTGTTTTTCATCATCGGAGAGCAAAACGCACGGTTTTCTTACCGTATCGCTCTTTATAATTCCGCGTTTCATTAAAATATACTTTTCGCAGGAAACGTAAAATTCAAGCGACTGATCTTCATACCAGGTAAGCGGAAGAAGTTTTTCAAACAAATCACGTGCCTTGTCCGTCTCGTTATTTTTTAAATAATTTGTTAATTTGTTAAACTCGCCGCATAAAGCCACACCGGGCATAATACCGGACGCACCGTTTAAAAATGCCTCTATGGCAAAAATGCCGCCGTTACCGCTGTAGCATTTTAATTTGCCGTCGGTAAGATTTACTATTTTTTTGAGTTTTCTCATAGGAATAGGGCACTCAACCTTTATATAGTTAAACTGCTTTATATTGTTGTATGCATTAATAAGCATTTCAAGGCTCATTGTAACCCCCGTCGAGCGCGGGTTATCCTGTATCATAACAGGCAGGTCCACACTTTCCGATATAATTTTAAAATACTCAACAAGGCTGTCCCCCTGCGGAGTGGAAAGTGCGGGCGGATATAATATTATACCGTCTGCGCCGCCGTCTTTTGCACATTTACCGAGGCCTATACAATCGTTTAAAGAATTTTCAACAACCCCTATTAACGTTTCTGCTCTTTTATTAACAAACTCTAAAAATTTACTTATTGTTTCTGTTTTTTCACTGTATGAAAGCTTGTACGGTTCGCTGTTAAATGCAAACAGGCATACGCTTTTACAGCCGTTTTCTATAACATAATCCACCATATTTTTAAGACCGTCAAAATCTATTGAATAATCTTTATTAAAAGGTACGTTTACTACCGGGCAAACACCGTCAAACATATTTTTTCATCTCCTGTCAATATATTGTTTTTCCGCCGTCTATAACTATTTCGGCACCGTTTATATACGACGCCTCATCAGATGCAAGCATAACAACCGCACCCGCAATATCTTCCGGTTTTCCTATTCTGCCAAGCGGAATACCGTCAACACACGCTTTATAATAATCGGGGTTGCTTAAAACATCATTATTAAAATCGGTATGTATGCTGCCCGGGAGCACCTCGTTTGCAGTTATCCCGTAAGGTGCAAGCTCAAGCGCAATGCCCTTTGTAAGCATACCTATTGCCGCTTTTGTAACGCAATAATGCGTTCTCCCCGGCGCTGTAAAATATTGAGATATACTCGATATATTTATAATTCTTCCTCCGTTTTGCTCTTTCATAATTTTGGCCGCATTTTGACTGCACAAAAAATATCCCCTTACATTGGTTTCCATTATATTGTTCCATTCGTCAATACTTATATCCAAAAACGGCGTACGGGTTAAAATTGCCGCATTGTTTACAAGTATGTCAAGACGCCCGAATTTTGCTTTTATATTTTCAAACATAGCTTTTATCTGTTCGGGTTTTGAAGTATCGGCAACCTCAATGTATGCGTTTTTTCCATTGTTTTTAATAATGCTCATTGTTTCCGACAATGCCGTGCTTTCACTTCTGCCGTGTACAATTACATCACATCCCGCCTGTGCAAGCTTTACGGCTATTGCTCTTCCAATTCCTCTGCTTGAACCTGTTACAAGTGCAAGTTTGCCGTTTAAATCAAACATTTATACCACCTCATTTATAATTATTGTTTTACTGCATTTTTTGAATATCAATGTTTTCGCAATGTTTAATATCTATGTATGGCTTTTTACAATTATCAAATATATTATCGGTAAAATCAACCTGTTTGGTATTGTTAATTACGGCAATTTTTGCCGTACAATTTTTAAATGTATTTTTGCAAACCGATATTTTGTTATGAAAATATTTTCCCGGTTTCTCTCTTTCACGTGGAACGGTTTCTATTACAGCGTCACACCATTTTGCATATTTGCAATTGTCAAACGTGTTGCCCGTTATTTCCACATTTCCGACACCGCCCGATTCAAACCAAAATTTTGCGTCGCTTTGAAACAAAACAGCGGCTCCGG
>USKN01000102.1 GCA_900555295.1 uncultured Eubacteriales bacterium | reverse complement strand
ACAGCTTAAAGAATATGCAAAAGAACTTGGGCTTAAAGGCATTTCAAAAATGAAAAAAGATGAATTGGGACAGTATATAGAACAGCATTTAAAAAAAGAACTTAAAACAAAAGAAACAATAACACGGCAAAGCGAGGCAGAACCCGTAAAATGCAGCGGCGGCGACTCTTTTGAAAAAGCCGATACCGTACCGCAAAAGACAAACGATACGCAAACACATTCGCAGCAGCACGAGCTTATGCCCACGCGCAACATACGTGGCTTTTTGGAGGTTATGCCCGACGGTTACGGTTTTTTGCGCGGAGATAATTATTTAACAACCAAATCGGACGATGTTTACGTAAACAACGCATATATACGCAAATACAGGCTCAAAACGGGCGATATGATAGACTGTGTTGTAAGAAAAGCGAAGAAAACCGAAAATAACGATTCTTTAATTTATATTAATTCCGTAAACTGCGATAAACCTGAAGTTGCCGCACGCAGACACCCCTTTGAAACATTAACGCCGATTTATCCCAACGAAAGAATACATTTGGAATGTGAAAACGACGATTACGCATTAAGACTTATAGACCTTATGGCACCCATAGGAAAAGGGCAGAGAGGTATTATTGTTGCTCCGCCCAAGGCAGGTAAAACCACTATTTTAAAAAGTCTTGCAAACGCAATAAGCCGCAATCACCCCGAAATAAATCTTATTGTTTTGCTTATAGACGAGCGCCCCGAGGAAGTTACCGATATGAAACGCAGTGTAAACGGCGAGGTAATTTATTCAACGTTTGACGAACAGCCCGAGCACCATATAAAAGTTGCCGAGCTTGTGCTTGAACGTGCGCAAAGGCTTGTGGAACAGCAAAAAGACGTTGTGTTGCTTCTCGACAGTATTACACGTCTGGCACGTGCGTATAATCTTGTTGTACCGTCATCGGGCAAAACGCTTACGGGCGGTATTGACCCTGCGTCGCTGCATAAACCCAAAAAGTTTTTCGGTGCCGCACGCAATATAGAAAACGGCGGCAGTTTAACCATACTTGCAACCGCGCTTATAGATACGGGCAGCCGTATGGATGACGTTATATTTGAAGAATTTAAAGGCACGGGCAATATGGAAATACATCTTGACAGAGGTTTGTCCGAACGGCGTATATTCCCGGCAATAGATATTTATAAATCTGGTACGAGAAAAGAAAACCTTTTGCTTACAAAGCAGGAACTTGAGGCGGTTTGGTCAATTAGAAAATCGCTCAACAGCCAAAATCCGCAGGAGGCGGCGGAAATGCTTATTACGGGCATTATACGTACCAAAAACAACGCGGAATTTATTAATTCAATTACAAGAAAAACAAGGTAAGGAGATATTTTTATTATGGCAAAAGAAAAAAGCACCGCAAAAAAAGTCAAAAAACCGTCGCCAAAAGACGGAAACGGCGTAAACAATATTGAAATTTTTGCCGTTATTATTTTTGCGGCAAGCATTTTTACGGGAATAAGCTTGTACTGTCCTTTGGGTACGGCCGGCGCTTTGGGTGATTTTATACATAATCTTCTTAAAGGCCTTTTCGGAATGTCGGCATACATTATTGCTCCCGTGCTTATTGCAAACATTATATATACGGTATTTTATGCCGAAGGAAAAAAATCAACAATAAAGTATATTATTTCGGCACTTGCGGTACTTGATATTGCGGCAATATGCCATATGATATTTTTGTCGGCAAATGACGGAATAACGTGGAATATGTATTATACATATTCACAAATACACAACGGCGGCGGTATTTTGGGCGCATGCATTGCAAAACCGCTGTGTATGCTTTTGGGTAATATAGGTACGTATATATTGCTGTATGCGTTGCTGCTTATTTGGGCAATACTGCTTTTTAATGTGTCGCCCGTTAAGGTTACAAAAAAACTTTTTGCCGCTTTGGCACAGTTTAACGGTTCGGCGGTGCAAAGCATATCCGATATGCGTGAGGCAAACAGACAAAAGCGCGAACAAAAGAAAAAAGAAACACAAAAAAAGAAAAGCGATTTGGTTTTAAAAGACCTCGACAAAGAACAAAAACTTTCGGAGTACACATACGAAAAGGGCGAGTTTGCGCCTGATGCCGAAGAAGAATTGCCGTACGAAAAAGAGGACGAAGTGCCTGCGCTCGGCGAAAACCTTACAATTAATCTTCCGGGTGAAAGTGAGCATATACAGGAAGAAATAGCCGAAAAACTTACCGATAACGAAAAGCAGAATTTGCACAGTGAAATAGAAAAAGAAATGGAAATACACGTTGAAAACACCGAAAAGGTTGAGTATGTGTATCCGTCGATAGACCTTCTTACAATGCCGAAACCTCCCGAAAGTTCAAAAAACGTTCAGCAGGAATTAAAGCAAAACGCGGTAAAACTTGTAGAAACGCTTAAAAGCTTTGGGGTTGACACAACGGTTGTGGAAATAAGCCAAGGCCCCACAATTACACGCTATGAGGTTAAACCTGCGGCGGGTGTGCGCGTAAACCAAATTACGTCTTTGGCGGGCGATGTGCAGTTATCTCTTGCCGCAAAGGGCGTTATTATTGCGCCCGTACCGGGTAAATCAACGGTGGGCATTGAAATTGCAAACAAAAATCCCAGCATTGTATCACTGCGTGAGGTTATTGAAAGCGACGAGTTTAAAAACCATCCGTCAAAACTTGCCGTTGCTCTCGGTAAAGACATAAGCGGTAAGCCCATAATTATGGACCTTGCCAAAATGCCGCATCTTTTAATTGCAGGCGCAACCGGAGCAGGTAAGAGCGTATGCATAAACACGCTTGTAATAAGTATACTCTACAAAGCCGACCCAAGCGAAGTAAAACTTGTTATGATAGACCCCAAGCAGGTTGAACTCGGTATATACAACGGTATTCCGCATTTGCTTATACCTGTTGTAAAAGACGCAAAAAAAGCAACGGGCGCACTGTCGTGGGCAGTGCAGGAAATGACGGAGCGATACTCCGAATTTGAACGCAACAATGTGCGTAACATAAAAGGCTACAACGACCTTATGATTGCAAACGGCACACCCGAAAAGAAAATGCCGTCAATTGTAATACTTATAGACGAGTTTGCCGACCTTATGATGGTAGCTCCCGGCGATGTTGAGAATTACGTGTGCCGTATAGCGCAGCTGGCGCGTGCGGCGGGTATGCACCTTGTAATTGCAACACAGCGACCCGTAGTTAAGTTTATAACGGGTAATATTAAAGCAAATATTCCCAGCCGTATTGCGTTTATGGTTGCCAGCAACAAAGACTCGCAAACCATACTTGATATGGGCGGTGCGGACAAGCTTATAGGAAAGGGCGATATGCTTTATTTGCCCGTGGGCGAAACAAAACCCAAACGTATGCAGTGCGCATTTGTATCCGACAGCGACGTAAAAGATATTGTTGAGGCGGTATCTCACGGAGTTGAAACGGTTTACAACCCCGATATAATGGAAAAACTCGAAAGCGAAGAACAGTACCGTCCCGACGGCGAAAACCCCGGTGACGCGGACGAGCTGTTGCCCGAAGCAATTGAAATGGCAATAGATAACGGACAAATTTCAACATCGCTTTTGCAGCGCCGTTTTAGAATAGGGTACAACCGTGCGGGAAGTATTATAGACCAAATGGAGGCACGCGGAATAATAGGCGGACTTGACGGAAACAAACCGCGCCAAGTGCTTATAAACCGTGAGCAGTACAACGAAATGGTTGCGGCGGGAAATATGTGAGTCAGCCAAAAGAGAATAATCCGAACTTTCCTGAAAAGGCATATTTCGGTTAGGTGGTAACAATGATAAGTAACGGATTTTTACCCGTATCAAAGCAAGATATGGAACAACTAAATATTGATACGCTCGATTTTGTGTATGTGTGCGGCGATGCATATGTGGATCACCCGAGTTTCGGTCATGCAATAATATCGCGCGTGCTTGTATCGCACGGGTACACCGTGGGTATAATAGCACAGCCCGATTGGAAAGATGTTGAAGATTTTAAAACTTTGGGCAGACCCAAGTACGCATTTTTGGTATCGTCGGGTAATATAGACTCAATGGTAAACCATTATACGGTAAACAAAAAACCGCGAAGCAGTGATTTGTATACTCCGGGCGGAGCAGCGGGCAAACGTCCCGACCGTGCGCTTACGGTGTATTGCAACAAAATACGCGAGGCATATCCCAAAATACCGCTTATTATAGGCGGTATAGAGGCAAGCTTAAGGCGGTTTGCGCATTATGATTATTGGAGCAACAAAGTGCGCCGTTCGGTTATTTTTGATACGCGTGCCGACGTTTTGATTTACGGTATGGGCGAAAAGGCGATAATTGAGCTTGCCGACGCGCTTAAAAGCGGAAAGACGCTTGCCGAAACCAATGTTGACGGCTGTTGTTATATACGCAAAACCGTTGACGGCGAAAAAGACTGCGTAATATTACCGTCGTTTGAGCAGGTGTGCGGCGATAAAATGCAGTATGCAATCGCCACAAAAAAAGAGTACGAATACCAGGACCCCATACGCGGCAAAACGCTTGTGCAGCAGCACGGCGACAGATTTTTGGTTCAAAACAAACCTATGGCGCCGCTTACCAAAGACGAACTCGACAGTGTGTACGCACTGCCGTATATGCGCACATATCATCCTATGTACGAACCGTTTGGCGGTGTGCCGGCAATTAATGAGGTTAAATTCAGCGTGGCAAATTGCCGCGGCTGTTACGGCTCGTGCAATTTTTGCGCACTTGCGGTTCATCAAGGCAGAATAGTGCAGTCTCGCAGCGAAAAGTCGGTTGTAAACGAAGTAAAAAAAATGACAAAGGACAAAGATTTTAAAGGTTATGTTCACGATGTGGGCGGCCCTACAGCCAATTTTACAGACCCCGCCTGCAAAAATCAGCTTAAAAGCGGCGCGTGCAAAAATCAGCAGTGCCTTTTTCCAAATCCCTGCAAAAACCTTATTATATCGCATAAAAAATTTTTGGCTCTTTTGCGAAGGGTAAGGGCGGTTGACGGTGTTAAAAAAGTGTTTATACGTTCGGGTATAAGGTACGATTATTTAATTAACGATAAAGATGATGAGTTTTTTAAAGAACTGTGCAAATACCACGTGAGCGGTCAGCTTAAAGTTGCGCCCGAACACGTATCCGAAAATGTGCTCAAATATATGGGTAAACCCTCGGCAAAGGTTTTTGACAGGTTTGCCGATAAGTTTTACTCAATAAACAAAAAACTCGGCAGAAAGCAATATTTGGTTCCGTATCTTATGTCGAGCCACCCCGGAAGTACGCTTGATGACGCAATTGAGCTTGCACTTTATATAAAAAGGCACAATATGCACCCCGAGCAGGTTCAGGATTTTTATCCGACGCCGTTTACACTGTCAACGTGTATGTTTTATACGGGAATAGACCCAAACACTATGAAACCCGTATATGTGCCCAAAGATATTGAAGAAAAACATATGCAACGCGCACTTTTGCAATTTGACGTACCCAAAAACCGACCGCTTGTTATAAAGGCGCTTAAAATGGCGGGGCGGGAGGATTTAATAGGATACGGGAGAAATTGCCTTGTTCCGCCGCAAAACAAATTAAACCAAAGCAAAAGGAGAAATAATTATGCAGCAAAGCGAAAAAATTCTTAACGGCAAACAATTGTCGGCAGATATAAAGTTAAATTTAAAAAAAGAAGTGGAAATGTTAAAGCAAAAAACAGGAAAAGTACCCGGCCTTGCGGTTATAATAGTGGGCGACAATCCCGCGTCGCGCGTATATGTTAATTCAAAAAAGAAAGCGTGCGCCGAAACGGGTATGTATTCACGCGAGTATGCACTGCCTGCCCAAACAAGCGAAGCGGAGCTTATTGACCTTGTAAAAAAACTCAACGGCGACAGCAGCATAAACGGAATACTCGTTCAGCTCCCTCTGCCCAAACATATAAACGAAGAGGCAATAATAAATACCATTTTGCCTCAAAAGGACGTCGACGCATTTCACCCGTCAAACGTTGGCAGAATAATGATTGGCAATTACAGCTTTTTGCCCTGTACACCTGCGGGAATTATGGATTTAATTCACCTTTCGGGTATAGAAATATCGGGCAAGCGTGCCGTTGTTGCAGGACGCAGTAATATAGTGGGCAAACCTATGGCGATGCTTTTACTGCACGAAAACGCAACCGTTACGGTATGTCATTCAAAAACGCAAAATTTAAAAGAAATTTGCAAAGAGGCAGATATTTTTGTTGCCGCAATAGGCAAGGCAAAGTTTTTTGACGAAAGCTACATAAAAGACGGTGCGGTTGTTATAGATGTGGGTATGAACCGTGATGAAAACGGCAAGCTTTGCGGAGATGTTGATTTTGACTCCGCAGTAAAAAAGGCGGCATACATTACACCCGTTCCGGGCGGAGTGGGTCCTATGACAATTGCCACTTTAATGCGCAACACGCTTACATCATTTAAACAAGCGGAAAATATTGACTGATTGTGAAAAAATGATAAATATGTGTATAAAATGAGTGAAAATTTGCTGTTTTGCAAATAAATACACAAAACTTATGCATATACAACAATTTTTTGTTGACAGAAACGGTAATATAGTATAAAATATATATGTATTATTTTGCGCATTTAATTTTAAAAATAAAAAATTAAAACAATCTTATGAAAAAGGAGGTTTAAAAGTACTTGATTTATGTAATATTTGCAGCAGCGGCAGTTGTGCTTTGCATT
>USKN01000101.1 GCA_900555295.1 uncultured Eubacteriales bacterium | reverse complement strand
AGAGGGCATATAATAAAGAGTATAAGGTTCAGGCAGTAAAGCTAGCACATGAAATCGGATCAACGAGGTCAGCAAACGAGCTTGGAATACCCATAAACACACTGTATGGCTGGATGCGGGCTCAAAGGCTGGGAAGGTTGGATCTCGGTGCCGGTACACAGACACCACAAGCAGCCATGAGTCTTGCAGATGAGGTAAATATCCTCAGGCAACAGGTAAAGAACCTGACTAGAGAAAATCGACGATTAAAGGAAGAAAATGAGTTTCTGGCGGAAGCGAGTGCTTTTTTCGCCGCGAGCCGTCGGAAGTCAGCAAAAGCAATAGAATGAAATTCATAGCGCAGAAGACAGAAGATGGCGAGATAAAAGGAAAATTAGCGATGTATTGCCGTGTGCTAAATGTAAGCCGACAGGGATTCTACAATTATCTGAAGAATAGGAATAAGCCGTGGAAATACCAAGCATTAGCGGATGCCATTATGGGCATACTTGCCGAATATGAGTGTAATTACACCTACGGACGGGAGCGAATGCACCAAGCGCTTCTAAACAAGAAGTTCGAAGGTATGCATATACCGAGTGAACGCACTGTATACAGGGTGATGGAAAAGCTGGGAATCAGTCGTATAACACGGAGAAGCTAACTATAGAAGAACTGAAAACGATTATCTGGCGCTATTTTATGAGCTATTGGAATAATCGCAGAATCTGCACTGCAAACGGAGGCTTACCGACTATGGAAAAGCGACGCAGGTATGAACTTTCGGCCAAGAGAGTTGCATGATATAGAGGGAGCGGTCGGCGTCGCGATCTGAAACCACCTCGTCGCTACACTCCTCAGTGGTTTCAGATCGACTCCTTAGGGGCAGAAATGTTACTAAGAAAAAATCCTTGTAAAAAAAGTGTCAACTAATATTGACAATTTCATATTGCAATAACATTGCCGTTTATGTTATATTCAATATTATATCTTTTGGGCCGAATATTAACCGTTTGCGGCATTGTGTCACACTCTATTTTTAAAACACTCGGTTTATTTAATTTAAAATTAACAAACTCCGCTGTTTGGTGCTTTATATACGGCGCAGGATATACAATTGTGTTAAATATTTTAAGTTCTGTGTTGTTTAAATATGCTCTCATATATTATTTTCTCCCATAAATTTACAATATTCCATTTTGCAAAGAATAAGTTTCTTTAACAAAATGGAATATTGATAATTAATTTATATTTTAATTTTTAGGAAATCAGCAGTAGTTTTACTGTCTTTATGTTATTAAATTATTTACTCGGCTGCCGTTATATCTACCTTACTTGCAAAAGTAATAGGCGTAATATTTGTTAAATCATCAAAAATAAAGTATTTAACATAATCTCCCGCAGCATATTCTTTTTTAAATGTGCTTTCGTTTGTGGGATTAATTATTACATCTTTAAGCGCGCCGCTTAAATCGTACAATCCAACTATTAATCCTTCGTTATCGCTAAAGTAATTTGTAAATGAAACGGAAACAATATTTGAACTGTCATATTTAGCACTGCAGCTGCCTACAACGCTGCAACCTTGTACAATATCAATACTTGCAATTCTAACATCTGATTCTTTTTTTGCATTATCAGCGTTATATGCGTGTTCCGTAATAGTAAATCTTAATTTATCTATTACATTTGGGAGCGGGTCTCCGTTGTTATACAAAGGCAATTCACCCGCTTCGTATTTATCATTGGCACTTGTAGGATTAACCTTTAAAAATTTAACATCTTTATAAGGCTCTACCCAAGTGTTGCCGTTATCCAATGAATAGAAAAATCTAAATGACATTTTATTGGGATTAACATCAAATTTATACAAACCGTATCTGTTATAAATCTCGGTACCTAGCGAATAATATCTCCTGTTTGGGTCAGTTACCTCCGGCAATCCGTTGTTTAAATATGGCGTACCACCTATTTTTTGCGTGGAATTTGTATAAAAAGCACTATTTCCGCAGGATATGCCGTTTCCCCAACCTGCTGCATCATAACTCATTAATCCAAATTTAACAGTCGTTGTACCGCCCACAAGATTTGGAAAACCCATAATACTTCTTGTTTTCAAAACCTCTGTACTTGGCAATTTAACATTCATTGTAATTGAAAACGGTCCCTTTGTTGTATCAATTGACATTTCATTCAAAGGAACATCCAACGTCGTTTGTTCATTTTGAGTTACTGTGTTTTTAGCTGTCCATTGTAATACGTTTTTATTTAATGTATCGTCGTGTATAATAGCAACACCATGTTCTGCCGTAGTACCGTCAGCTTTTCCCCACGGACTATAACCTTTTTCATCGGGCGTGTCGGATGTGCTCATTTTTGAATAATCAAGCGAATATGCCATTGTTTGTTTGGGCTTTTGTTGGATTTTTATACTTGATATATAGTAACTTATTTCTTTTTGTGCCTCTTCCAATTGTGTGCTGTCTGTGGTAGCATTGGCAATAAAACATCCTGATGATAAGCTCAATGCAACAATATCATCCGTAGGCAATGTCCCTGTAGGAAGCAAACCTTTATCAAACTTATCTGTTGTATCAGCTGTATATGGATTAGGCACTTGAAGATCTTTATACGGCTCATTCCATGTTTTGCCATCCTCTTTTGTGTAAAATCTGAATGTTTTGGCATCGGGGTCTACATCAAATCTGTAAGTAATATATTTATTGCAATATGAAGATTCATATAATTTATAATTGTTATTATAGTTAACATTACCCATAAAGGTATATGAACTTCCGTTTATTACAGGTTGAAAATAATCTCCGCTTATTTTACTGAGCCCAAACCTGAGTGCCGGAGTCAAATTACTATCTGACTTTGAAGCAGCTGTTTCAAAGTTCATAAATCCGTTTTCAAACCATCTGTATTTGTTTTGTGGTAACTTTGCTCTGAACTCAAGAGTAAACTCACCGTTATTTGCGTTAAACGGCTTATTGAGCGGTATATTAAGCGCTTGTGCCATACCGCGTGCTGTAAATCCGCCGGTTGTCCATTTAAGAACATTAACATCGCTGTCTTTAGCAATTTCCACCGTTGAACTTTTATCCGTCCATTTTGTGCGCAATTCATAATTGCTTAAATTTTGATAAGACGAATTTGAATAATCAATCGTTTCGTTATACTTATATGTATTTTTGTCAATCGGTGCGGCCTGTACGGGTATATTAAACATACAACCGATTAAAGCAAACACTGTAAGTATAGCTAAATACTTTTTCATATACATTCACTCCTAATTAAAATATTTTTTATTAACTGTATTGTAACATTTTACTAACGCTTTTTTCAATTCCCTATCGGTAATATTAAATTGATTTACATTAATTTCGTACTGTCCTACAGTTCTAAAGTTTATCTCTATCGGATTGCCAAGTTTACCTCTTCCCTCACTGTTTGACTCAATATCTTTTATATGCAATTTGTATTCGGTAAGATAATCAAGCTGCTTTTCATCGTTAAATGACAGCACTATGTTTTTTCCGCTTTCATCACAGTTGACGGTGTATATATCATGTGCTACCGTCTCTTTGGTACCGTCATTTAAAATTTTTGCAATATAAACGTTATCATAGTTAACCGATTGAGCGTTAATTTGAGATTTAAAAGCAATGTTAATATTATTATTCGGTTTAAAGAATTTTTCACCGTCAGCTATACTTATACTTTCAATAACAGGTACTTTAATTTGACTAATCTTGATATCCGATATATAGTAACTAACTTCCTTCTTCGCCTCTTCTTTCTCCGTTTCGCTCGGATTTGACGCCGCTATATAACACCCCGACGATAAACTCAACGCAACAATATCATCGGCGGGCAATGCTCCTGTGGGAATTACACCCTTTTCAAATGTATCGGTTGTATCGTCCGTTGTATAAGGATTGAGCACCTTAAGCTCGGCATACGGTTCTGTCCATTGCTGTTCATCGTCTGCCTTACAATAAAACCTATATGTGGCATTTTCGGGGTCAACATCAAATCTGTATGTATAGTATTTATCAAAATACTTTGAGCACATAAGCTTAAACGAAGCACTGTTTATATTTGTCAAAAAATAAACGCTCTTATTGGCTACCGGAGAGAAAAAATCACCTGAATACTGACCAAGTCCAAACATTAAAGCAGGGTCAATTGTATCTTTGGCTTTTGTCTCCGCTGTTTCAAAATTCATAAAACCTTTGTTTATCCATCTGTATGAATTTGCGGGGAGTTTTGCTCTGAACTCAAGAGAAAAAGGTCCGTCGTTTATATTAAAAGAATTTTCAAGAGGTATAGTGAGTTTTGCGTCCAAATTTCGCTTTGTAAAGTCGCTTGTTGTCCACTGCAATACATTGGCATCATCATCCTGCACAACATCAATTTTTGATTTTGCCGGATTTGCGGGAGCATATATTACTTTTTGCTCGTAATTAATCAGATCTTCGCTGTTCATTTCGGCATAACTGATTTTTTCTTCATAATCAAATGTACCGTCATTATCAAACGTATTTGCATACGAAAAAATCGGTGTAAGCATCAAACAAGCAATTGATGCAACAAGAACTATCGATATGTGTTTTTTCATATATTCTCCATCCTCTATTAATTAAACATATTATTTTACATTTGCCATATATTCGTTAAGTTGTTTTTCGTATTCCGCAACTACCTTGTCAGATCCTGACTTTTTAAGTTCATTTAAAAACTTATCGTAATAGTTGTTGGGATCATCAGCACCAAGATACATAACAGAATATTTGTTAATAACCGTTTCAATTTGCGAAAGTTCGGTTCTTATAGGTGTGTTATCGATAACAAATCCTATAAACGGAGATATTTCTGCTTCTTCATTATATTTTTTTGTTTCTTCCCATATATCATCGGAGTCGCCCTCGGCAATATATGAATTAAACTGATTGCCAAATCTCCAAGCACCGTTTATCCAATATGAGTTGGTATTTTGATCACCTATATATATACTTGTTTTCGACTACTTTTTCATAGTTCACACCCTCTATACCGAGTGTAAGCAAATTAAACAGTTCTTTATTTTTATTAAGTTCATTATAAATATTAAGTGCCTCAACAGGATGTTTTGCATCTTTGCCAAGTGCCGTAATTGCCGTACACTTTTCTATTACAGGCTTTTGAATAAGAATACATGATACATCCGCGCCCTGTGATTTATATATTGTTTCCATACCCGGTTTATAAACCGCAAACGAAACAGCTGATTCGTTTGATGTAGAGCCTTCGGAGCTTACTATATCTTTACGTATGTACCCTTTTTTATAAAAATCATAAAGTCTGTCAACCTGTTTTCTGTATTCGGGAAGTTCAAATTTATATTTTCCAACCCATTTACCGCTTTTATCTTTTTCAAAGTAAATATTATCCACTTTTGAATATTTGTCGCAATATCCGAACGCTTCAAGAGTAGAGCCTGTTCTTACGGGAGAAAGTGCATATTGATCCGAAGGTTCGCCGTCTTTTACCATTTTAAGAAACGGTTCCAAATCGTCAATTTTGTTTACATTATCTAAAGAAAAATTATATTTTTTAAGCAACTTATTTTGAATATTAGCAGCCTGCGCGGTAGGCAAAACCTGCAAATTCGGTATACCGTATATTTCACCGTTATACTTTACCAAATCCCACACATAATCGGGCATACTTTCTTTTAATTCGGGTATATCTTTAAGATATTTTTCAATGCTTACTATACCTCCCTTTGACGCTGCTGTTGAAAACGGCATATATGCTCCCACAAATCATAAATACATACCACGGGCTTATCATAGACGGCAAAATGTACACCCATATTTTATCGTCCAAATGCAAATATTTTGTAATTAATATGTATGTGGGAACAAGTCCGCCGTTAAAAAGCATTGTAAAGTACAAAAAGAACGATATGTATTTTCTTGCCGGCATTATATCACGTGCAATAGGATATGCAACCATAGACATAAGCAAAACAGAACTTACCATAGATAAAATCGAAAATATAAAAGTTACTTTATAGGCGTCTAAAATCATACCTATATTTGCCCAAATATATTTATATGCGGTAAGGTCAACTTGCTTAATTAAAAACCCGTACCCGTGTTTTAAAATATAGTCCTCATTTGTAAGAGAACTTGTTATAACAAGTAAAAACGGTGCAACAATTATAATTGTAATGAGTACGCATACCAAATTTACTATTAACTGTTCAATATCAAGTTTTTTTCTTTTTTTTATATTATTCATATATATATTGCCTCCTCAAATTAGAAAAGCGAAAGGTCGCTGTCAATACGTTTTGTTATTGCATTTGTAATTACAACAAGCACAAACCCTACAACCGACTGAAGCAATCCCATTGCCGCCGATGTTGACATATCACCGAACACTCTCATTGTTCTGTATATATATGTATCCAAAACATCCGTAGTTTCATAAAGAGCGCCAATATTTCTTGTCATTTGGTAAAACAATCCAAAATCTGCTCTGAATATGTTTCCTATTTTCATTATGCCCAAAATAACTATAATCGGAATAATACTCGGTATGGTTACGTGCAATATCTGTTTCCATTTGCTTGCACCGTCAATTGATGCCGCCTCATAAAGCGATGAGTCAATTCCCATCATTGTAGCGTAATAAATTATACAATCCATACCAACCGCTTTCCATATTGAAACAATAATTAAAATTCCGGGCCATACGCTCGGCTTATTGTACCAATCTATTCCTTCGCCGCCAAACACTTTAATTAAGTTATTTACAAGACCATGATTTGGCTGCAGAAAAGCATAACCTATATATCCAACAACAACCCAGGATAAAAAGTGCGGAAATATTGAAAGCGTCTGATATGTTTTAATTGCCCGCTTGCCTTTAACCTCATAAAAAAGTATTGCAAGAGCAATTGCGGCAAGCATTCCCAAAATAATAAACGCAAAGTTCATAACAAGC
>USKN01000100.1 GCA_900555295.1 uncultured Eubacteriales bacterium | reverse complement strand
GTAAACCTTTTAAACAGTATGTATTTAAAATCAATTGTTTACGGAATAGTTTGCTCAATATGTATATTTTTATCATCGCAAGATTATTCGCTTTCCGATGTGTTTGAAAATGAAATGGTTGTCTGGCAAAAGCTTTCAAAGTTTGAAACAATTGTTAATATAAGGCAATGGATTGCCAATATAATTAAAGCTGTTGATGACTTTTTTATGTGCAAAAAGGTGTCTGATAAAACAAAATATGTTGCTGACAATATAAAAAAATATATTGATTGCAACTATTCGTCCATTACGGCTCTTGAGGAATCGGCAAATGAACAAAAAATAAGTTTGTATCATGCAAATGTTATATTTAAACAGCATTACAGAATGACAATATTTGAGTATTTAATTAAAAAAAGATTAAATGAGGCAAGTGTGCTGCTTGCAAAAACAGATAAAAAAATATATGAAATTGCTTCAGCTGTAGGATATTCAAGCAACACATATTTTTCAACCGCATTTAAAAAGAAATTCGGATTGACGCCTCAACAATACAGAGATGATAAGCTTGGAGGTAAAATTCATGAAAAATAGCGAGCACTCCATCAAACAATCTTTCAGAAATAAAATTATGAAATATTCATTTATTCCGATAACCATAACAATAGTTGTTTTAATTACATTTTTTTCTCTTAACAGATGGAACCGGTTGTATAACAGTATAGATTACGGAAGTATTAATAACGCACAGTTTATAAATATGCAATTTACATATTTGGAACATGTTTTAAACAACATAGTAAATGACGGATATGCACAAGAATTTTTAAAGAATGCAAATAAAAATGATTTCTCGGAAAAAATAAATTTGCTGAACGAAATTAACGAATACTGTAACAAATACTATAATTCATATAACGGCGAAAGAGTAAAAATAAGAATATACCATGATAATTACAATTTGTACAGAAGTGATTATGTGCGGTATGTTAGCGAATTGGATAAAAAAGTATTTAATGATATTATGAATATGGACAATTTTGATAATATGTGGGTGGTGACGGATAAGGATACCTCTGTTTGTTCAAATTTAAGCACTGATGATAATGTGCTTATTGTATTTTGTTCTATTGATAATATTACACTTCGTAATTTTTTGAATATAAATATATATTATCCCAATACAGGTATCGGTTCTCAAAATGTTGAAATAGTAAATCAAGCGCCAAAATCCAAAATGAGATTTACTATATTTCAGCCTCTTATAAGCGGACAGTATTTAAAAATAAGCATTCCGCGTTCCGAAGTATTAAGAATATTTTTACCTTTTTATGCCATAGGGTTTATTGCAATTGTTTTGCTTTTGGTAATCTCATCGGCAATGGCAAACAATACCACAGCAAAATTAACAAAAAAACTGTATGAATTTTTTGATTTTGTAAGAAACGAAAAATTACATAATAATTTAAGTGAATTACAAATTGATGAGAATGATGAATTGTATGATGTCTTTTTAAAGGTCAAGCAGCTGATTAATGATATTGAGAGAAAGGATAATGAAAAAAACGAACTGGTAAAATACAATTCAAGCCTTCAGTTGGCATACGCCCAGCTTCAAATAAATCCTCATCTGTTGTATAATTCTTTATCGGTTATAAAATGGAATTGTATAGAAAAATGTCCCGAATTGGTTGAAAAAATTGATATTATGGTAGAGTATTACCGACTCTCAATAAATAATCTTTACGATAACTATACAATTGAAGACGAATTAAAACTTATAGAAAAATATTTGCAGCTCATATCTATGATTCACGAGATTGATTATAAATATATAATCAATATAGACAGCAAAATAATGCATCAAAAAACAATACAGCATTTCTTTCAACCGTTTATAGAAAATGCTGTTTTACACGGCATTAACGGTAACTGTAACGGTTATATAAGCATAGATGGTGTAATAAAAGATGATATGATAGTTTTTTGCATTACAGATAACGGAAACGGTTTTAACGTTGATGATTTAAAAAGCAGCGAATATAAAAAGAAGAAGCATATAGGTATAAAAAATACTTGTTCAAGAATAAAGCTTTTTTACGGCAGTGAAAGTAATGTGGAAATTAACAGTACAATAGGCAAGGGCACAACAGTAACAATTAAAATACCCAACATAAATATTTAAATAAATACAAGGATTTTTAAATTGAACGTGCGTTTTTGCCGTGATATAATTTAATTAAGGTAAACATTTTATACATTAAGGAAAGGAGCGGTAATAATATACAATTGAGTATATTATTCAATACTACAATGAAAACTAAATCTTTAAACGAAAGCTCAAATTTTTATATGTACCTTTTGCTTATTCCGGCATTAATTGCTGTGCTGGTATTTTGCTACTTGCCCCTTGCGGGAATTGTAATAGCATTTAAAGACTTTGACGCGATTGACGGAATTATGGCGAGTCCTTGGGTAGGACTTAAAAATTTTAAAGCAATATTTACATATCCCGAATTTGTACAGTCAATAAAAAACACACTTATATATTGCTCTGTATGTTTGTTTGGAAAGTTTCCGTTCCCAATAATACTTGCGTTATTATTTAATGAACTCAGTAACATAAAATTCAAACGAACTGTTCAAACAATAAGCTATTTTCCGCATTTTATTTCATGGGCATCTGTGTGCGGACTTACATATGCAATGTTTGCTTTGGACGGTCCCGTAAATAATGTGTTAAGCGTACTTTTGGGAAGCGGATATGAAAAAACCAATATATTGATGGACAGTAAAAATTTTCTCCCTATAATGTTTTTCTCCGGACTTTGGAAAGAGATAGGTTGGGGAACAATTATTTATCTTGCGGCAATAACGGGCATAGATGCATCAATGTATGAAGCTGCCGAGGTGGATGGATGTAATAAGTTTAAGCAGGTTTTATACATTACACTCCCTTCAATAAAATCTACAATTGTAATAGTACTTATTTTGGGTCTTGGCGGACTTGTAAGCGCAAACTTTGAACAGGTATACGGATTACAAAACGCATACACACAAAATGAAACAAACGTTATTAATACATTAATATACAGACAAGGTATACAAGGCGGAGAGTATTCGCTTTCAACTGCGTTCGGGCTTATGCAAAGTGTTGTTTCGCTTGTTTTGGTTTTGGCAGCTAACAGATTTTCCAAAATTGTGGCAGATACGTCATTATGGTAAAATTATACTCTTTATTTAAGCAAAATTCTTTATGTAACTTAAAAATAAACAGTGCAAGGAGAAATAAAAATGAAACCATCGAAAAGTTATAGAGTTTTTAATATATGCAATATTGTTTTTTTAATATTGTTAAGTATTGTACTTATATATCCGTACATAAATCAGCTGGCGATTGCGTTCAATGACGGTACCGATACTGCCCTCGGCGGAGTAACAATTTATCCGAGAGAATTTACTTTGATAAATTTTAAAACAATTTTATCTGATCCTAATATACTTACGGCAACAGTTGTTACTGTAGCAAGAACATTTTTAACGGTTTTAGTTGCATTATCTGTTACTTTTTCGGCAGCATATGCATTAACCAGAGAAAACCTCAAAGGCAGAACTGTTATAAATAAAATTTTACTTGTAACAATGTATTTTAATGCAGGTGTAATTCCAACATACGTGCTTTTTAGATATTTGGGTTTAATAAACAGCTTTTGGGTATATGTTTTGCCTTTTACATTTTCATTTTATAATATGATAATAATGAAGTCATTTATTGAGCAACTTCCAAAATCGCTTGAAGAATCAGCTTTGCTTGACGGAGCAAATGAGTTTGTAATAATGCTTAAAATAATTATTCCGCTTTCAAAACCCGTTCTTGCAACCGTTGCACTTTGGCTTGCGGTTGCACAATGGAACGATTATTCAACAACCTTGTATTATGTAACCGATAAAAAGCTTTATACTTTGCAGTATCTTATGATGCGAATACTAAAGCAGGGTGAACAGGTAAAACAACTTGGAGCAGACCAGGCTATGGGTATTGATATATCAACGGCTCAAACTACTTCGGAGTCTATAAAATCAGCAATGCTTATAGTATCTACAGTACCTATTTTATGTGTGTACCCGTTCCTGCAAAAATACTTTGTTAAAGGTGTTACTTTAGGAGCGGTTAAAGGATAATAAATTTTTTAAAAAAGGAGAGCGAAAAATATGAAATTCAAAAAATTAATTGCAACTGTTACGGCAACAGTACTTGCTGTATCAATTTGCGGGTGCGGCAAAGATACATCCGCAGTTTATGAAGTTAAGGACGGAAAATTTGTTCCTCTTAAAGATTTACCTCTTACAGTATGGTACACGCAGGGAACGGATTATACGGCAGGAAATGAATTAAAAGATAATGTAGTACAAAAATATGTATACGATAAAACGCGTATTACATTTGAAAACACATACGGTAATGACGGCGGACAGTGGGACACAAAACTTTCTCGTCTCCTTACGGGTGATAATATGCCTGATGCTGTAATATGCGGTGCGGGACAAGGCCCTACACACTTTGCAAAACTTGTTAAAGCAAAACAATTATGGGAAATTAGTGATGATTTGCTTGAAAAATATGCACCGAATGTTCTTAAAAGAATACCAAAAGATATGCTTGACGGTTTTAAAATCAATGGTAAACTGTACGGCATTCCGTATGCACTTCAGGAAAATAATAAAACAACTCAGCCAAGCTGCGATGAACAAACAATTCAGTATATAAATGAAATGCAGGCAAAGCAATATACAGATGAACAAATGGCTATGTATGTTCGTGATGATATATTAAAAAAAGTTTATCCGTCGGCAAAAACATGGGACGAAATAACCGCTCTTTCGGAAAAAGAAAACGGTCCGATAGCTGATGAACTTTTTGATACAGGTATTAATACAACACAGGATTATATTGACTTTATGTATAAAATAAAAAATATGAATCTTACCGTAAACGGTAAACCCGTATATGCGTTCGGCTATTCCGGCGGAGACAATTGGGAGGCACTTTCGTATTTAGGTGCCGATATGATGGGATATGCACCGCTTACATATGTTGGCGCCTGGGATATAGATAAAAACGAAGAAAATATTTTAATAGATGATGATATTATAAAAGAGGCGGCAAGCATTCAAAACAAAATGATACGTGACAGTGTAATTGACCCCGAATCTATTATGCATACAAGCGATATGTATAAAGAAAAAGTAAATAACGGTCAATATGCAATTTGCTGCATTAACTATGCTGGAGGCGTAGGAACAGTAAATGCAGCTTTAAAAAAGGCAGGAAAACCATACAGATACAGACCGCTCTATGTTAATATTCCAAATAAACCGGAGTATAAGGCAGCAGCAACCAAACCTACATGGCAGTTTTCTGTTGCATTTACAAAATCTTTAACAGAGGATGAGTTTATACAAGCACTCAATTGGGTTAATGTTTGTTTCTCCGACGAATTTGAAGAAGTATTTTATTGGGGTACAAAAGAAGACGGTTTGTATACGGAAAATGAAGACGGAACAAGAACATATACTGATGAAAGATTTGCAAAACGTTTTTATGAGGGTGATATAAGTGCTCTTGATGATTCTTTAACAAAAGGCATAGGGTTAAATACAGCAACTGCAGGTACCTGGTATACTATGGCAACCCAAAATTCAAGATGGGCACCGGGTATTTATAACCATAATTATAAGTTATCTGTTGGTGATTCAATCAAAAGATACAAAACCGATTCGGAACATATTGTTAAAACGAGTGTACCGGATTACAGCCCGTGGAGCAGCATATACTCCTCAAATGATAAAGTTATAACATTCTGGGCAAAAAGAGAGCAATGGGAAAATCCGTTTAAACTTGCTTTTGCCGCAAAAGACGACAAGGAATTTGAATCAAAGTGGAATGATGCTCTCAAAAAGCTTAATGACATAGTTGATATAAAGGAAATGAGTAAAGAAATGACCGAAATCGCAAATAAAAAATAAAACAGGGGAGAATATAATGAAAAGAAAATTTCTTTTAATATTAACAATATTTTTTGTTGCAGTTAATAATTTTAACTGTGTTTATGCAAATGATATAAACAACGAAATAAATATATATGTTTCACCTGACGGCAATGATTTAAATACGGGATTGCAAGACAATCCCGTAAAAACTATACAGGCAGCACAAAATATTGTTCGCAAATATAATAATGATATGAAGTCGGATATAATAGTAAATATTATGCCCGGCACATATAATTTAGACAAAATGCTTGAATTTACAACTGCCGACAGCGGAAGTAACGGACATAATGTTATATATCGCGGAAAGGATTTACCTGTTATATCGGGTGGGAGAAAAGTTTTAAATTTTAAAAAATCCGAAAAATATCCTAATTTGATAGAGGCTGAATTACCCGATGTTGATGATGTAGAGGAATTTTATGTTGACGGTGATAAAAAATATGTTGCAAAAAGCGAAAGACTTTTTACACCGTCAAATTACAAAGACAGCAATTCGGAGTATGCAAGTGACGGATTATATGTATCAAAAGACTATGTTCAAAGATTTAACAATTTAGAGGATGTTGAATTTATATGGAACAGATGCTGGGTAAAAACATTGGTGCATCCCGTTGATATTATTGAAGATGAAACCAACAGAAACAGAATGATAGTAAAGTTTAACAATCCCAAATGGAATTCAATATATGTTACGGGAAATTCATCGTACGCAACATCTACGGTAAGTTGTTTTGTTCAAAATGCATTGGAACTTTTGGATAAACCCGGTGAGTTTTATTTTGATAAAAATATAAAAAAACTTTATTATATGCCCCAACAAGGTGAAAGCATTGAAAACTCTGTTTTTACAATACCTGAGCTTGATACGGCAATGTTTATTATGGGCAGCTCTGTTGACGATAAAGTGCATAACATAGTTTTTGACGGAATTAAATTCACTCAATTTACAATTGACACCGAATTTACCGATTTTGCGTCAACGGGACAGGGACCTACATATCGAAATAATTGGAACGGAAGAACCATAGAGAATAATTTTGGAACAATATATGTAAACAGAGCGAGTGATATACAATTTTTAAATAACCATTTTACAGGGTTGGGCCAGGCGGCAATTAACATAAAAGATGCTGTAAGCAACTGTAAAATA
>USKN01000099.1 GCA_900555295.1 uncultured Eubacteriales bacterium | reverse complement strand
AGTATATTAAATTTTAATAAATAAAATTAAAAAGCAAAACTAAATACCGATATTTGGTTATTTAAAAACAAAAACCCGTCTGCACAGGTATGGAGAAAAAATTTTATTTTCCTTTCGTTTTTTCTTTGTATTTTTGCAGACGGTTTTTTATTTTACTTTTTTACTTTTTTACTTTTTTACTTTATTTATTTTATCTTTTTTAATCTTTGAGCAAATCGCGGATTACATCATCATCTATATCGTAACCCGTATCATAAATTGTTTTGGCAAGTTTGCTTACCGTTTCAAGCTTATCGAGCTTATACTGTTTTTCCCATTGTGCGTCTTTTACCGCGTCACGCTGTGTTTGGCGTGATGATGACGACGATTTTGACGAACCCGACGACGCTTTTTTTGCGGCGCTCAAGTTATAACTTTTTTGCCATTGCGCGTCTTTTACCGCGTCACGTGCTTTATTGTAGTCAAACTCTGTTTGCCACTGTTGGTCTTTTTCGGCGTCGCGTGCTCTGTTGTAGTCAAATTCCGATTGCCACTGACTGTCGGCAATTTCATCACGCATTTTATTGTAATTAAACTGCTCTATCATATTGTCGTACTCCGACTGCCATTGGCTGTCGGATATCTCGTCACGCTGTGCATTGTAGGCACGGTCTATTTCGGCATTATCAGCGTCATCGTAATACTTGCGGTTTGCGTAGTATTCGTCTAAAGTATCGACATATTTTTCGTAATCCGCCGCATCCGATTTTTCGAGTGACGAAATTGCCGATATATCGCCTTTTATTTCGTCCCAATATTTTTGATATGCCTTATCGTACAGTTCGGGTATTTTATTTGCCAGCTGTGTGTTGTAATATGCCTGCGCCTGTGTAGCGGCGGCTATGGCACTGCTGCTTGCAAGTCCGCCCGTACGAAAAGAGTTTTGCGCAAGCGCTCTGTCGTATGCGTCCTCACCCGCTTTTTGGTAAAGCTGTTTGTATATTTTGTAAAGCGGATCATCCTCGGCATTATAGCTAAACTCATCTTTGCCCATAATTTTATTGTAAAGGCTGTCTATTTTATCTTTGTATGCCGATTGATACTTTTGCGGTTTGGTATCAGCATAATATCCCGCGCCGTTTTCGCCGCCGCTGTATCCAAAATTTCGGCGTATACTCTCGGCCTTGCGATTTGCCCTTGCCATACCTGCCTTATTATTTTCTTTTTGTGCCTCCGCATAATCACGCTTGGCGCTTATTATACCTTTCAGCGCATTGTAATTAAGCGCTTGGTCGTCCTCGGATATATTTAAATCGCTGTTTTCGGCTAAAAGGTATCCTTTTTTCTTTTCATAATCCATTTTATTATTTGCCTCCTTCATTTTGTGTAATGTATTCACGCGTTAAATTTTTAAGGGTAAAATCACCTTTCCCCTCAAATACAACTTTTATTTCACGGCAGCCGTACTGCGGCAGCGGTATAAAAGCATACCCGTTTTCATCGGTATTAAACTCCGAATGTGCGTATTTTTTTATCGGGTTGTCATCATAATACACACTCATATAAAAATACGCGCCGTCTTTAAGTGAATATTTAATTTTAAGTTTTGTATACGATTTACGGTTATAACTGTTTTCGTTAAACTTCATAGCAAAATGCCACTCGGTCTGTATCTCGCTTGCCTTTGAGCCTATACCAGATGTAATAATTTTATTTTCAACTGCCATACAAAGCGCATTGTTATATTGCGCCATTGCGGTTAAATCAGCGTATCCGCTGTGTATATGCCATATGTTTCGGCGCGGATTATAGCTGTATATAACATTGTTTTGATTATACGATGCGGCTATGTAATAACAGATGCCGTCGGTTGCGGCATACTGTGCCGTAAATGAGCTGTCGCCCAGCGGTGATGATATAAGCACAGGCGAACTGCCGCTGTATGCATACACTCCGTTTGTGCCTTTGTAGTACAAAACACCGTCCAAAACGGCAAGCGTTTTTTCGGCGCCTTTTTGCACTCCGGGGCAGTCCTGCGTTACTATGGTGTATTCGTCGGGACGGTCGCCGTATATTTTGTGTATGCAGTTTTCTTTAAAAGCAAGCACATTGCCGTTGTATACGCAAACAGCGGTAAAATAGCCGCCCGTGTCAACCTCCGCGGTAAAACAGGAAGACGGCAAAGTGCCGTAACTGTCAGTTGAAAAATCGTTCCATTCCGACGCATCTCCCAACTTTGACGTATGAATTGCATTTTTGCTTACTCCCCACAGCCTGTTGTTTAAAGCACACACATCAACCAAGTCGGGTACGGGGCGCGATACGGTAATATCAGCTATATCAACCGTTTCAAATCCGCCCAAACTTACAGCATCGGTATCGTACAAAAGTGCCGTATATTCGATATACTGCTTTTTGTTAAGCTTATGAGTTGTTTTTTTAACACCCGTAAGTTTAACGTTTATACCGTCTTTAAATTTGTTTACAAGAGCGTAATAATTTTCGTCGTAAGTTGCGGGTTCGGGGTATACCGTTGCTTTAATATTTACTACGTCGCCGGCTTTAAACGTGTTTGTAAAATTAATATAGTAAAAAGCACTCGACGACCCCTGCACACGCGCATATATGCCCGTTGACGTTACCGCAGCAATAACATTTTTGTCAAACCCCGTTGCATATGACGGAAACTCGTCTTGACACTTTAAATATGAATATTGCCCGTCAAAACTTAAAGAATTGTTAAGCGTTTCAACACTTTCGTCCTGTGCGTGAAACACTTTTTTATCGGGCAGTATAAAAATATCGCTCCCTATTTTTGAGGTATGCACGTCTTTTACTTCGTCCTCCGTCTGCCCTATAACATACGACTTGTCGTTATAGCTTAACATTTTTTGCGTTTTGTCAGTGTATACATAATAAAGACGTGTATCGGCGTTTAAATCGCATACTGTTCCGCTTACGTCTTTGAGTTCGTATCTCGGCGAACGGCTTTTTAAATAAGGATACATCCCCGATTGCGTATTGTAATCGTCGCACAGGTTACTGTACTTTGCGTCGGGTTGCAGGTTAAGCCCCTCAAAGGTATTTACCGAACGCCGCGCTTTTGCTATTTTTGATGTAAGTAATGGTAACATATTTTAACCCCCATATTTTAATACTTAACGGAAGTGTTTTTTTGCGGTATGTTACGCCGTCTGTAGTCTTTTTGAAAATTTTCCAAAAGATTTTCAAACATAACCGTATTATTGTTGTACATATTAATATCCTGGTTTGCCAAATCAATCATTGCCATAATGTAGAAAAGATAAATATCGGATTTTTCGGCAGAAAGCCTTAAAACAGGATTTTCTTCCGTTAAAAACGCGTCGTCAAATACCTCTTCACCGTATTTGGACGTAAATTCTCTTATGCGTACTTCCAAAGTATTAAGCCAGCTTCTTTTAAGCTTTTGCGTGTATACATTCGGCTTTAAACTGTCTGCCTTTGCAAGTATGTCAGAACATTTAATTTTCATATGCATTACTCCTTTTTGATTTTTTTGAGTACTTCAATTTGTTTTGCAAGCCCCGATATTGCGCTTTCCGTTTCGGCTTTAAGCTCGTTTACATAATTTGCAAGCTCGCACAAATCGGCAAAGCTTTCGGACTGCGTTTTTACAATTTGCGGCGGGGTCGCCTTATACCGCATTTTTATCACCTCCGTGCTGTGTAAATTTACAAGGTTACATTATAAAGATAACATAATTAACAGTAAGTTATCGACTATGTAACGGTTTTATTTTTTTGGCATATTATGAATACAAAGGTGATTATATAAGGGTGATGAATATATATGTGCAGCAAAAATAGATGTGTGTGTCCGCTTACCGAGCTTAAAGCCGGCTGTTCGGCATATGTAACGTGCATAAAAAGCCAAGGCACCATAAGGCGCCGCCTGCGTGATATAGGTTTAATTGAAGGTACGTGTATTAAATGCGTTTTTAAAAGTCCGTCCGGCGACCCCGCCGCATACCTTATACGCGGCGCAGTAATTGCCATTAGATATGAGGACGCGCAAAATATTTTAATAAAAATAAAAAAGTAAAAAAATAAAATATGGGGTGAGTAAATTATGGGTCTTACCGTCAACTCAACAGGTCATAGCTTAACCGCCGCCGAGTTTTTTATAAACAAATCCACGGTATACGACAGGGTAATTGCACTTGCAGGCAATCCCAATGTGGGTAAAAGTACTGTATTTAACGAGCTTACGGGGCTTAATCAACATACGGGCAATTGGCCGGGAAAAACTGTTTCAAACGCACAGGGTACTGCGGTACATAACGGAAAAAACTATATATTGGTTGATATACCCGGCACGTATTCGCTTTCGGCAAGCTCACGCGAGGAGGAGGTTGCGCGCGATTTTATATGTTTCGGAAATTCCGACGCGGTAATTGTGGTATGCGACGCAACCTGCCTTGAACGCAACATTAATCTTGTTCTTCAAACATTGCAAATTACAAACAATGTTGTTGTGTGCGTAAATCTTTTGGACGAAGCCGAAAAAAAAGGCATAAAAATAGATTTTAAAAAATTATCGCAAAAACTCGGCGTACCCGTAACAGGTGCGGCGGCACGCAGCGGAAAGGGACTTGATAAACTTTTAAATGCCGTAGAGGGTGTAACGGGAAAACAAAAACCGCAAAAAACATATACGGTGCGCTATCCTAATACGGTTGAAAATGCGGTAAATACAGTATCACAGGTACTTGAGCAAAAAATACCCGATATAAAAATCAACCCGCGTTGGACAGCGCTTAAAATAATAGGCGGCGAAACCGAGCTTGTATATAAAATATGTGATTTTGAAAATTACGATATATGGGGCGACAGCGATATAAATGAGGCTGTTTTAAAAGCAAAGTCCGTTTTAAACGGTCAAAATATAAGCACACAAAAGTTTAAAGACATAACGTCGTCGGCCGTTGTATTGTGTGCGGAGGATATATGCTCCGATACAATATCATTTTTAAAACGTGACCACCGCAGCCGTGATTTGGCGGCAGATAAAATACTTACAGGAAAATTTACCGGAGTACCCGTAATGCTTGCGCTTTTGGCGGTTGTGTTTTGGATAACAATATCGGGCGCAAATATTATATCCGATTATTTATCGGCCGTTTTGTTCGGTATAGAAGATAAAATGGTAAAATTTTGCGTATGGGCAAATATTCCCGGTGCAATATACAAGGTACTGATTTTTGGAGCATATCGTGTAACCGCGTGGGTTGTGTCGGTTATGCTGCCGCCTATGGCAATATTTTTTCCGCTTTTTACACTGCTTGAAGATTTGGGATATTTACCGCGTGTTGCGTTTAACCTTGACCACACATTTAAAAAATGCTGTGCGTGCGGAAAACAAGCGCTTACAATGTGTATGGGATTTGGCTGCAATGCCGCCGGAATTGTTGGGTGCAGAATAATAGATTCACCCCGTGAACGTTTAATTGCAATGCTTACCAACAGTTTTGTGCCTTGCAACGGGCGATTTCCAACCATAATATCAATTACGGCAATGTTTTTTGTATTTGCAAAGCCGGGCATATGCCAAACTTTCGCCTCGGCACTGTTTCTTACGTGCGTGGTATTTTTGGGAATTGCGACAACATTTATTGTTTCAAAAGTTTTATCAAAAACAATTTTAAAGGGCGAACCTTCGTCATTTACACTTGAACTGCCGCCGTACCGCCGTCCGCGCGTCGGCAAAATTATAGTGCGTTCAATATTTGACAGAACCCTTTTTGTACTAGGCAGAGCCGTTGCAGTTGCCGCGCCCGCCGGTATTATAATATGGCTGTTTGCAAATATAAGCATAAACGGAACAGCTCTTTTAAAATACGTAAGTAATTTTTTGGATCCGTTTGCAAGGCTTATGGGGCTTGACGGCGTAATACTGTTCGCTTTTATATTGGGACTGCCGGCAAACGAAATTGCAATACCCGTAATGATTATGGCATATATGTCATCATCAACGCTTGTGCCGTATGAAAGCTATTCGTTTATTAAAGATATATTTGTAAAAAACGGATGGACGGTACTTACCGCAATAAACACAATAATTTTTTGCCTTATGCATTGGCCGTGTTCAACAACGCTTTTAACGGTAAAAAAAGAAACGGGAGATATAAAGTGGGCATTGCTTGCCGCTGCCATTCCCGCCGTATGCGGTATTATGCTTTGTATGCTTACAACTGCGGCCGCACATATTTTAAAAATTTTTATATAATAAAAATCGGCACATAAAATTCAAGCGAAGAGCGAAGAGTGAATAGTGAATAAGTAAAATCGACAAGTACTAATCGTACTTGTCGATTTTTGGCAGGGGCAGTAAGACTTGAACTCACGGCACGTGGTTTTGGAGACCACTGCTCTACCAGCTGAGCTATACCCCTATATTGCCCACCCGAATGTATCCCCATACACGGGAAATCCTTGATCCCTGTGGTGGGCCATCAGGGACTCGAACCCCGGACCAACCGGTTATGAGCCGGTGGCTCTGACCAACTGAGCTAATGGCCCGTAAAAAGAAGATGTACCGCTACCGCTCTGGTAGCGGTACCATTTGTTGGCTCCCCCTGTCTGGCTCGAACAGACGACCCTGCGGTTAACAGCCGCATGCTCTACCGACTGAGCTAAGGAGGAATATGAAGAATTTGAGATGCCAGCGTACAAAACAATTGTACGCTGGCAGGAGCTGGCATAGACCTATCTTCCCGGGAAGTCACCCTCCAAGTATTGTCGGCACCGCTGAGCTTAACTTCTGTGTTCGGGATGGGAACAGGTGGGACCTCAGCGTCATATACACCAGCCATACGGCTCGCTGCCCGGCTTCGCCGGAGCGCCGCTTTGCGGCGACGCTCGCTCAAAGGAGCCCGGCTCCTTTGGATCCTTGGTTGTGTCCGCTTCGCGGACCCGCCGCCTTCGGCGTCGGATTCTCAATAAGGTGTGCCTTGCGGCACATTAGCCTGCCCGGCTCTTCGCCCTCGAGCTTTCGGCTCTCGGACCAAATTCCGGATAAGGAGTGCCCCCGGCACAGCTCTATCTCAAGCGCTCTCGCGCTTTAGATCTTTGGTGACCCGTGCGGGAATCGAACCCGCGTTACCGGCGTGAGAGGCCGGTGTCTTAACCGCTTGACCAACGGGCCATATAGCGCTTCTCGCCTTTCGGCGAAGCTGCCCTCGGCCGACGCGCTCAAAGGGTCTCGCCGACCCTTTG
>USKN01000098.1 GCA_900555295.1 uncultured Eubacteriales bacterium | reverse complement strand
CACCCTGTTTAACACCCTTACGGGGGCAAAACAAAAAACGGGCAATTTTCCGGGAGTAACGGTTGACTGTACAACGGGCATTGTTAAAGAAAAAAACAATTTATATATAACGGATTTGCCGGGTATTTATTCGCTCCGCCCGTTCAGCGCGGAAGAAAAAACGGCACGTGCTTTTTTGTTTTCGCAAAAACCCGACGGCATAATTAATATAATTGACGCAACCAATCCCGAGCGCAATTTGTACCTTACATTGCAATTGCTCGAACTCGGTATTCCCACCGTTGCCGCACTTAATATGATGGATGAAGTAAAACAAAACGGCGGCAAAATAGATATTTTAAAAATGGGCCGTCTTTTGGGTATTCCCGTAGTACCCATATGCGCCGCAAACGGATACGGAACCGACAAACTTATACAAACTGCCGAAAATACTGTTTTAAACCGTTTAATACCCCAACCGCAAAATTATTTTACAAATACCCAACTTAAAAACTGCATACAAAACGTTTTGCAAATCATTGAACCGTACGCGCTCAAGCACTCAATTTCACCGCGTTTTGCGGCAATACGCATAACAGATTTCGATAAAGATATAGAAAAAATGCTTTCCGTTAAAAAGGCCGACACCCGGCGTACGGAACACATAATATCATATACGGAGCAGGTTTTAAATTGTGACATAAATACGTTTATTGCAAAATCGCGCTATAATTATGCCGAAAAAGTATGCAGCGACTGCATAACGGCAGGCAAACAAAATATACACCGCCGCCGAAGCGGTTTAATTGACGCCGCCGCAGTTGGTAAATACACCGCGTTTCCGTTGTTTGCGGTTATAATGTTTACGGTATTTTACACAACATTTAAAAGTGCGGGAGGATTTTTACTGAATATTGCGGAGCAATTAATATTTAAACTTACATCATATACGGCAATGCTGTTAAATATTTTAAATGTGGCTTATCCGGTTAAAAGTCTTGTATGTGACGGTATACTAACGGGTGTGGGCAGTGTTTTGTGTTTTATTCCCGTAATAGCCGTTTTGTTTTTGCTTTTGTCGGTTCTTGAAGATACGGGGTATATGGCACGTATAGCGTTTATAATGGATAAACCGTTTAAAAAATTGGGTTTATCGGGCCGCAGTGCCGTTTCGTTTTTAATAGGTTTCGGCTGTACGGTTCCGGCTGTAATGTCGGCACGTACACTCCCAACCGAACGCGACCGAAAAATGACGCTTTTTTTAACACCGTACATAAGCTGCTCTGCAAAAATACCAATATATACGGTGTTTTGTTCCGTATTTTTTAAAAATTGGCGCCACATTGCAATAATTATACTTTACATAACGGGAATTTTATTTGGAATACTGTCTGCATTTATAATGAAAAAAACGGTATTCGGAGCAAAATGCGACCCGTTTGTGCTTGAAATGCCCAATTACAGATTCCCGTCGCTTAAAAACACTTTACCGCTTATGCAAAAAAAATGCGCCGAATTTGTAAAAAAAGCATTTACAATTATACTGCTGTCATCTGTTATTATATGGTTTTTGCAAAACTTTGACGCAAAGCTTAATTACGGTGTTGCGGCAGGCGACAGTATTTTATCGTCCGTCGGCAAGCTTATTGCTCCATTCTTTGCTCCGCTGGGATTTGGCAACCGTTTTGCCGCGGCAGCTCTTATATGCGGTCTTACGGCAAAAGAAAGTGTTATAAGCGCCCTGTGCATAACATTAAACGTTTCAAAACAAGGATTGCAAACAGCGCTGTTTAATATATTTACACCTGTATCGGCGGTAAGTTTTCTTGTTTTTACACTATTGTATACACCCTGTGCCGCCGCGGTTGCGGCTGTAAAAAAAGAGCTGTCGTCAACGGCGGGCGCGCTCATATTTGCATTTATACAATGCGCCGTCGCCTGGATTGCGGCATATATGGTATATAATATAGGTATAAAATTGTGTATGTTGGTAAATATTTGATTACATAATGTAAAAATTTGTGTAATTTTATATGATTTTTTTCTTGACAATAATTTAAATTTGTGTTATCATTAGTGAGTATTATGCGGTGATATGGGTGTATTATGCCCAATTAACCAAAGCAAAAGGAGGCACAAAAATTGCTTGAAGGAATTTCTTCAGACAATTTGATTGTCGGTTTAAGGCGAAGTACAAAAGCTATTGAGCACGGCGGCGCCCAATGCGTTTATGTGGCGCAGGATATTGCCCCGCCATTGCTGGACTCTATTGTAAATCTTGCAAAAGCGTATAATGTACCCCTTAAAAAAGTAAGTAGCAAATCCGAGCTCGGCAAAGCCTGTAAAATAGATGTGGCTGCGTCGGTCGTAGTTGTAAAAAAACAGTAATTTTGTTATTTTTTTGCCGTTTGGGCAATTAAATATATATTTATACCATATACAGGAGGTGAAAACAATTGCCAACATTTAACCAATTAGTAAGAAAAGGCAGACAAACATCTGAAAAAAAATCAACGGCTCCCGCACTTCAAATAGGTCTTAACTCACTTAAAAAGAAAACAACCGATTTGAGCGCACCTCAAAAAAGAGGCGTATGCACAGCCGTTAAAACAATGACACCCAAAAAGCCTAACTCGGCATTGCGTAAAATGGCCAGAGTAAGACTTACAAACGGTGTTGAGGTATCTGCATATATTCCGGGTATCGGCCACAATCTTCAGGAGCACAGCGTTGTTCTTATAAGAGGCGGCAGAGTAAAAGACCTTCCGGGTGTACGTTACCACATTATCCGCGGTGCATTGGACGCTTCCGGTGTTGCCGACAGAAATCAGGCAAGATCCAAATACGGTGCCAAAAAGGCCAAAAAGTAATACTTGACTGATTTAAAAATTTATTAACGTAAGCAGCTCCAGGTTGTTGGACACTTACACAAGGTAAGTAGTGCGACAGTACGGAATTAATATATATATATTTTTATTTTGTATTGAGCACAGCAAGCAATAAAATGCTTGAGTACCTATGAAATCATTATTTATGAAGGAGGGAAGTAAAGTGCCACGTAAAGGTTATATCGCTAAAAGAGAAGTATTACCCGATCCTATGTATAACAGCATAATCGTAACAAAACTTATAAACAACATTATGCTCGACGGTAAAAAGGGTGTTGCTCAAAGCATAGTTTACGGTGCGTTTGACATTATTTCTGAAAAAACAGGTAAGGAGCCGGTAGAAGTATTTACCGCCGCTATGGAAAATATTATGCCTGTATTGGAGGTAAAAGCAAGACGTGTCGGCGGTGCGACATATCAGGTTCCTATTGAAGTAAGACCGGACAGAAGACAGACATTGGGCTTAAGATGGCTTACCGTTTACTCAAGACAGAGAAACGAAAGAACTATGAGAGAAAAACTCGCAGCCGAAATTATGGATGCCGCAAACAATATGGGTAATGCGGTTAAAAAGAAAGAAGATACTCACAAAATGGCAGAAGCAAACAAAGCTTTCTCGCATTATCGTTGGTAGTTTTAATGCCGCAAAAGCGGTTTAACTGCACGCAGCAACATTTTGTAAAATGCATATTTATAATTAACGTTGAAAGGAGGAAGAATAATGAGTAGACAATATTCATTAGAGAATACAAGAAATATCGGTATTATGGCTCATATAGATGCCGGTAAAACAACCACAACCGAAAGAATACTCTATTATACGGGTATTACTCATAAAATCGGTGAAGTTCACGACGGTGCCGCTACAATGGACTGGATGGAACAGGAACAGGAACGTGGTATTACAATTACATCTGCCGCAACAACCTGTTTTTGGAAAGGCAAAAGAATAAACATCATCGATACACCGGGACACGTTGACTTTACGGTTGAGGTACAGCGTTCACTCAGAGTACTCGACGGTTCTGTTACCGTTATGTGCGCAAAAGGCGGTGTTGAACCCCAATCCGAAACAGTTTGGAGACAAGCTAACGATTACAACGTACCCAGAATGATATACGTTAATAAAATGGATATTATGGGTGCCAACTTCTACAACGTAGAAAGTATGGTACATGAGCGTTTACACGCAAACGGTATTCCCATTCAGCTTCCTATAGGTGCGGAGGACACATTTAAAGGTATTATAGACCTTATGACAATGAAAGCCGAAGTATACTATGATGAAATGGGTAAAGAATACGGCGAAGAAGAAATTCCCGCCGATATGCGTGAAAAAGCCGAAGAATACAGAGAAAAAATGGTAGAGGCAATTGCAGGAACAGATGAAGTTCTTATGGAAAAATACCTTGAGGGCGAAGAAATCACGGTTCCCGAGCTTAAAGCCGCTTTAAGAAAAGCAACAATCGATAACGAAATTGTTCCTATGCTTTGCGGTACATCATACAGAAACAAAGGTGTACAGCTTTTGCTTGACGCAATTATCGATTATATGCCCGCTCCCACAGACGTACCCAACATTAAAGGTACAATCCCCGGAACAGACGAAGAAGACGAAAGACCGTCATCGGACGACGCACCGTTTGCGGCATTGGCATTTAAAATTGCAACCGACCCGTTTGTTGGTAAAATTTGCTTCTTCAGAGTATATTCGGGTACTGTAAATTCAGGCTCATATGTTCTTAACGCTTGCAAAAACAACAAAGAAAGACTCGGAAGAATACTTCAGATGCACGCAAACCACAGAGAAGATATCGAAACCGTATATTCGGGAGATATTGCAGCTGCCGTAGGTCTTAAAAATACTACAACAGGTGATACGCTCTGTGATGAAAAGCACCCGATTATTCTTGAATCAATGGAATTTCCGGAGCCGGTTATCAGAGTTGCTATTGAACCCAAAACAAAAGCAGGTCAGGAAAAAATGGGCATAGCACTTCAAAAACTTGCAGAGGAAGACCCCACATTTAAAACATATACAGACGAAGAAACAGGACAAACAATTATTGCCGGTATGGGTGAACTTCACCTTGAAATTATAGTTGACAGACTTTTGCGTGAATTTAAAGTTGAAGCAAACGTAGGTCAGCCGCAGGTTTCGTACAGAGAGGCAATAAGAAAAACCGTTAATGTTGAGCATAAATACGCTCGTCAGTCGGGTGGTAAAGGTCAGTACGGTCACGTTGTTATTACAATGGAGCCGCTCGAAGAAGGAAAAGGTTACGAATTTGTTAATAACATTGTCGGCGGTGCTATTCCCAAAGAATATATTCCCGCTGTTGACGCAGGTATTCAGGGCGCTATGCAAAACGGTGTACTTGCAGGCTACAATGTAGTTGACGTAAGAGTTACACTCACCGACGGTTCTTACCACGAAGTCGATTCATCTGAAATGGCATTTAAAATTGCCGCATCAATGGCATTTAAAGACGGTATGAGAAAAGCAGACCCGGTTATTAAAGAACCTATTATGCTTGTAAACGTTATTATGCCCGATGAATATATGGGCGACGTTATGGGCGACCTTAACTCACGCCGCGGAACCATTAAAGAAATGGAAGCCGTAACAGGTGCACAAAGAATTACCGCATACGTTCCCCTTTCGGAAATGTTTGGTTATGCAACCGATCTCCGTTCAAGAACACAGGGACGCGGACAGTATTCAATGGAACCTTCACACTACAGCGAAGTTCCAAAATCAATTCAGGAAAAAATTATCAGTTCAAGAACAAAGAGCGAATAATATATTATTTTAGCAAATTTTGTTTAATTAAAAATTAGGTATTGATTTTTTTTCAAAATAATTGTAAAATATAAGTAATATAAAAAATATTAAAATATTAAAATGTTAAGTTAAATTAAGGAGGATTTTAACAATGGCAAAAGCACATTATGAAAGAACCAAGCCGCACGTTAACATTGGTACAATCGGCCACGTTGACCACGGTAAAACAACTCTTACCGCAGCTATTACAAAGGTATTGGCTATGGAAGGAAAAGCTCAATTCGAAGCTTACGATATGATCGATAAAGCTCCCGAAGAAAGAGAAAGAGGTATCACAATTTCAACAGCACACGTTGAGTATGAAACAGAAACAAGACACTATGCTCACGTTGACTGCCCGGGACACGCCGACTATGTTAAAAACATGATCACAGGTGCTGCTCAGATGGACGGTGCAATTCTTGTTGTATCAGCTGCTGACGGTCCTATGCCCCAGACAAGAGAGCACATTCTTCTTGCTCGTCAGGTTGGTGTTCCCTACATCGTTGTATTTATGAATAAAGTTGACCAGGTAGACGACGAAGAACTTCTCGAACTCGTTGAAATGGAAATCAGAGAATTGCTTTCAGAGTATGACTTCCCCGGTGATGATATTCCCATCATTAAAGGTTCTGCTCTCCAGGTTCTCGAATGTGGTTCACAGGATCCCGCAGATCCCGCATACGCTTGCATTCACGAGCTTATGGATGCAGTTGACTCTTACATTCCTGCTCCCGAAAGAGATTCTGACAAACCGTTCCTTATGCCTGTAGAGGATGTATTCTCTATTTCAGGTAGAGGTACTGTTGCAACAGGTAGAGTTGAAAGAGGTGTTGCAAAGGTTGGCGATGAAGTTGAAATCGTTGGTCTTACAGACGAAGCTCGTAAAGTTGTAATCACAGGTCTTGAAATGTTCAGAAAACAGCTCGATGACGCACAGGCTGGTGATAACGTTGGTGCTCTTTTAAGAGGTGTTGCACGTAACGAAATCGAAAGAGGACAGGTTCTTGCAAAACCCGGTACAATTAATCCGCACACAACATTCACAGGCGAAGTTTACGTTCTTACTAAAGAAGAAGGCGGACGTCATACACCGTTCTTCAACAACTACAGACCGCAGTTCTACTTCAGAACAACAGACGTTACAGGCGTAATTAAATTACCCGAAGGCACAGAAATGTGCATGCCCGGCGATAACGTAACAATGGACGTTGAACTTATCACTCCTATCGCTATTGAAGAAGGTTTAAGATTTGCTATTCGTGAAGGCGGCAGAACAGTAGGTTCGGGCGTTGTAACAAAAATCAACAAATAATTTTGCGTATTTAATATGCATTTTAAAAAGGTGTTATCTGTTAATGGTAACACCTTTTTTTAATCAAAATTTTGTTTTTAACACATTTTACTTTATTTAAAACATATCAAAAATAATTATAGGTAAAATTATAAATCAACTAATTAATAAGGTCATCGCAAGTAACATTAAAAATATTTGCAAGCGCCTTTAACTCTATATCTGTTACAAAGCGTTCGCCGCTTTCTATACGTTGAATGGCATTTTTATCAACATCAATACCGTTTATTTGAAGTTTTTCAGTCAAAATTCTTTGCGACATTTTTGTTTTATAATTTTTTCGCAATAAATATATTTTTTCTCCTCAAA